>JBIOUP010000086.1:0-3229 GCA_044867305.1 Dermatophilaceae bacterium | reverse complement strand
GGTCCGCGAGCTGGACATCCTTACCGGCACCGGGCAGGTCGTGACCGCGCGCCCGAACGGTGAGCACGCGGACCTGTTCCGCTGCTTTCCCAACTCCTACGGCTCGCTCGGGTATGCCGTGTCTCTGACGATCGAGCTGGAACCGGTGCGCCCCTACGTCCGGCTCCGCCACGTGCGTTTCCCCGAGATCGCCTCGCTGGTCGCCGCCGTCGGCGAGATCATGGCCGACCGGTCTTGGGACGGCGTGCCTGTCGACTTCATGGACGGCGTCGTCTTTGCGCGGCACGAGATGTACCTCACCCTCGGCACCCGGGCGGACACCCTCGACGCCGCCGAACGGCCCAGCGACTACACCGGCCAGCACATCTACTACCGCTCGATCCAGCAGCGGCCCCGCGACGTGCTCACCGTGCGCGACTATTTGTGGCGCTGGGACACCGACTGGTTCTGGTGTTCGCGGGCCTTCGGCGCGCAGAACCCAACCGCCCGACGGCTCTGGCCGCGCCGGTGGCTGCGCAGTGACGTCTACTGGAAGATCGTGGGCGTCGAGCAGCGCTACCACCCGATGGCGCGCATCGATGCGTGGCGTGGACGGCCGGCCCGCGAGCGCGTCGTCCAGGACGTGGAGCTGCCGTTGGATGGCACCGAGGAGTTCCTCGACTGGTTCCTGCGGAGGGTGCCGATCGAGCCGATCTGGCTGTGTCCGGTCCAGCTGCGACCCCAGTTGACGCGGGTCACCCTCGACGACGACACGCCCTGGCCCCTCTACCCGATGCACACCGGCGTGCCGTACGTGAACGTCGGGTTCTGGAGCACCGTGCCGATCCGGCCCGGTCGGGCCGACGGTGACGTCAACCGCGACATCGAGCAGGTCGTAGCTCACCTCGGCGGGCACAAGTCGCTCTACTCAGACTCCTACTACGAGCGGGACGCCTTCTGCGCCAAGTACGGCGGCACGGCATACCAGCAAGTGAAGCGCCGCTACGACCCCCGCCGTCGCTTCCCAGACCTCTACGACAAGGCGGTGAAACGGCGATGACTCTCTCGGTGGCTGAGGCAGTCGAGCTGCTCTTTGACAACACTGCGGTGCGTCTGCATGCCTTCGACGGGTCGGTGACCGGTCCCGTCGACGGGCGGCTGGTGCGCCTGGCCAGCCCGCGCGGCCTCAACTATCTGATCACAGCGCCGAGCTCCCTCGGCATGGCCCGGGCCTACCTGATGGACGACCTGGTCATCGACGGCATCGACGAGGGCGACCCCTACGAGACCCTCAAGCTGCTCGAGGACGGGCTCTCGCCCCGGCGACCCTCCCCCCGAGAGGTCCTTCAGCTCGCCGACTTCGTGGCCCGGCATCTGCCGCGGCTGCCCGCGCTGCCGCCGGAGGAGACTCCCGGCAGATTCCGCAGGCTCGCCTCCGGCCTGTCACATGGGCGGCGCCGCGACGCCGACGCGATCTCGCACCACTACGACGTGTCGAACCGCTTCTACGAACTGCTGCTCGGCCCGTCCATGGCCTATACGTGCGCGGCCTACCCGAACGGCGAAGCCACCCTCGAGCAGGCCCAGGAGAACAAGTTCGACCTGGTCGCCCGCAAGCTCGGCCTCAAGCCGGGCATGCGGCTACTCGACGTCGGCTGCGGGTGGGGCGGCATGGTGCGCCACGCCGTGCGGCACTACGGCGTCACCGCGCTCGGGGTCACGCTCTCCGAACAGCAGGCCCGGTATGCCGCCGCGCGGCTCGAGCGCGAAGGGCTCAGCGACCGTGGGCAGGTCCGTCACCTGGACTACCGCGACGTCACCGAGACCGGGTTCGACGTCGTCAGCTCGATCGGGCTGACCGAGCATGTCGGGCCGAAGAACTACCCGGCATACTTCGCGTTCCTGCGCTCAAAGCTCGCCGATGGCGGGCGGCTGCTCAACCACTGCATCACCCGGCCGGACAACACCCAGCCCGGGGCGCCCGAGCGCGGCTTCATCCACCGGTACGTCTTCCCCGACGGTGGGCTCACCGGCTCGGGCGATATCGTGCGAGCCGCCGAGAACGCCGGGTTCGAGGTGCGCCACCACGAGAACCTGCGCGACCACTACGCCATGACCTGTCGTGACTGGTGTGCCAACCTGTCCAAGAACTGGGACGAGGCGGTCGGCGAGGCGGGCCTCGGGACCGCCCGAGTGTGGGGGCTCTACCTGGCCGGCTCGCGACTGTCGTTCGAGCGCAACCGGATCCAGCTGCATCAGGTGCTCATGGCCAAGACGGATGCATCGGGCGTGGCCGGCTTCGGCCTGGAGACACTCTGGCCCGCTGAGCTCGGCACGCCAGACCCCGCTGGGTCGATGTGACGGCGACGCGGAGTCCAGGGCGGTAACACCTCGAAGCAGCTAGGGTGAGGCCGGCGGAATCGGGCTACCGGTAGTTGGTGAACTGCAGCGCCACGTCGAGGTCCTGGCCGCGCAGCAGAGCCATCACTGCCTGCAGGTCGTCCTTGGACTTGCTGGAGACCCGTAGCTCGTCGCCCTGGATCTGCGACTTGACCGAGCGCGGAGCCTCGTCGCGGATGATCTTGCCGATCTTCTTCGCATTCTCCTGGCTGATGCCCTCCTTGAGGGCGCACTCGAGGCGGTACTCCTTGCCGGACACCCGCGGCGCTTGATCAACGCCCTCCAGATGCTTGAGCGACACCTTGCGCTTGACCAACCAGGTCTGCACGACGTCGAGCACTGCTTTGCAACGCTCCTCGGAGTTGGCCTTCATGACGATCTTCTCGCCCGACAGCTCCACCGACGCGCCGACGTTCTTGAAGTCGTAGCGCGTGCCGATCTCCTTGGCCGCGTTGTTGACGGCGTTGGCGACCTCCTGCTTGTCGTACTTGCTGACGATGTCGAACGACGAGTCGGCCATGAAGCTCCTTCGACGGACGGCGGTGATCGCTAGGCATCCTCCCATGCCCAAGCCGGTATGCCGTGTCGTGACCATCGTTGGGACGCTCGCCCCACCGGCCAACGCAGCCAACAACGCGGAAGGTCCTGCACCCCAGGACGTGCAGGATCTTCCGCAGTCGGGCTTGGGCGCCGAAGCGTCTGCTGCGCTGAGCTCGGCCGGCGTCAGAGCTCGACCGGGTCGCGGATGATCGGGCACGTCATGCAGTGGCCCCCGCCGCGGCCGCGGCCCAGCTCGGCACCGACGATGGTGATCACCTCGACGCCGGCCTTGCGCAGCAACGTGTTTGTG
>JBIOUP010000085.1:0-12202 GCA_044867305.1 Dermatophilaceae bacterium | reverse complement strand
GGCCGACACGGGCAAGACCGTGCTGATCTCCAGCCACATGCTCTCCGAGGTGGAGCAGACCGTCGATGACATCGTCATCATCGCGAGCGGTCGCAGCGTGGCTCAGGGTGCCATCGCATCGTTGCGCGGCGAGCCGTCGGTCCTCGTGCGCACGCCGGACTCGGAACAGCTGGGCAGCGTGCTCACCGCTGCGGGACTGCTCTGGGAGCGCATCGAGCCCGACGTGCTCACCGTCAAGTCGCCGGACCTGGCAGCCGTCGGTGACCTGGCCTTGCGGGCCGGCTTGCCGATCCACGAGCTGCGGGCCCTGGCCTCCGACTTGGAGGACCTGTTCTTCAGACTCACCGAGTCGGCCGAGCAGCGGGCCCACAACGTGAGCCCGCCGGCCGGCATACCGACGGCGCCGCCCGGACCCGACGCTCTCGTCGGACAGTCAAGGGGGACCTCGTCATGACCGGTATCGTCAAGTCCGAGCTGCGCAAGTTCTTTACGACCCGCATGTGGTGGGGCATGGCGATCGCCGTCGTGCTGTCCGGGGTCGCGTTCGCGGCGCTCAACGGACTGCTCCTGACCAGCGACAGCGCTGCTCAGTTCGGGGTGACGACGCAAAGCGATGCCGAGCTGGCCCGCACCGTCTACACCGGCGGCCTGCAGGTCGCCTACTTGCTCACGCTGGCGATCGGGGTGCTCACGGTCGGGGCCGAGTACCGACACCAAACCATTACCAGCACGTTCCTTGCCGTCCCCAAACGATCCAAGGTCATCGTGGCCAAGGTCATCGCGCTGCTGGGCATCGGGGCCGGCTATGGCGCGCTCGCCCTCGTCTCCTCGTTCGGCGTCGGCAGCGTCATCCTGGCCAGCAAGGGCCATGCCGTGTGGCCCGATGCGACGATCGGGCGGACTCTGGCACTCGGCCTGCTCATCCTTGGCCTGTGGGCGCTCATCGGGCTGGGCATCGGCATCCTCATCCCCAACCAGATCGCGGCGCTGTTCATCGCCGTCGGGGTGGCGTGGATCGTGGAGCCCCTGGTGACCTTCCTGCTGTCCACCCAGGAATGGGGCCGCTCAGCGGCGCGGTTCTTCCCGTCCAGTGCCACCACGGCCGTGCTCGGCGCGACCAACAACCAGGGGGCTGGAGTAACGCTCGCCAGCTTCGAGTGGTGGGGGGGCGCGCTGATCCTCATCGCCTATGCCGGCGCCATGGCCCTCGTAGGGACCGCGCTGACGCTGCGCCGGGACGTCACCTGACGCATCGCTCGCGTCTAGGTATGCCGTCGCGCCGCGGCTAGGCTGGTCCGAGGACACTCGCGGGATCAGCCTGCACTTCGTCACCGGCGACGCACGTGAAAGAGGCGAGCCACCGTGCCAGACCAGCCCAAGACCGAAAGCCCGATAGGCGCCTTCGGGCCCAACGAGTGGCTCGTGGACGAGCTGTACGAGCAGTTCCTCAAGGATCGCAACTCCGTCGACCGGGCCTGGTGGGACTTCTTTGCCGACTACCAGCCGCTGGATCCGTCCATCGGTGCGGCGGCCTTCGGCGACGGTGGCAACGGCGCGCCCGCGCCCGCGGAGATCGCCGATGCCTCGACCGCGGCCACCGCCGAGGCGGTAGCGACCCCCGCCGCACCCTCGCAGACCTCGGAGCCGGTCACAAGCGCGGCCGAGGCCGATCCCGCGGTGGCGGAGAAGTCCGCCGAAAGCGCTGCGGCAGACAACAAGGGCGCGACCGCGCCGACGGCCATGCCGACTCCGAAGGCGACCCCGAGCCCGGCTGCCCGCCCCGCCACGGCGCCCGCTCCGGCGCCGGTGGAGGACAAGACGACGCCGCTGCGAGGACCGGCCGCCCGCGTGGTGGCCAACATGGAGAGCTCGCTCACCGTGCCGACGGCCACGAGCGTGCGTTCAGTGCCGGCCAAGCTGCTCATCGACAACCGCGTCGTCATCAACAACCACCTGTCCCGCTCGCGCGGCGGCAAGGTGTCCTTCACCCACATCATCGGGTTCGCGCTGGTCAAGGCGATCGGGCGGATGCCGGAGATGAACAACGCCTACGGCGAGCAGAACGGCAAGCCAATCGTCATCTGGCCGGCCCACGTCAACCTGGGCCTGGCCATCGACCTGCAAAAGCCCGACGGCTCGCGCCAGCTGCTCGTGCCGAGCATCAAGGCGGCCGAGACGCTCGACTTCGTGCGGTTCTGGACGGCATACGAGGACATGGTCAAGAAGGCCCGGGGCAACAAGCTCACGGTCGACGACTTCGCCGGCACGACGATGACCCTCACCAATCCGGGCACCATCGGCACGGTGCACTCGGTGCCCAGGCTGATGGCCGGCCAAGGCGCGATCATCGGCGTCGGCGCGATGGACTACCCGGCCGAGTGGCAAGGCGCCAGCAGCGAGACGCTCAACCGCAATGCGGTGAGCAAGATCCTCACGCTCACCTCGACGTACGACCACCGGATCATCCAAGGGGCGCAAAGCGGTGACTTCCTGCGGGTCGTCCACCAGCTGCTGCTGGGCGCGGAGGACTTCTACGACGAGATCTTCGCGTCCTTGCGCATTCCCTACGAGCCGGTGCGCTGGGTGCAGGACATCTCCGCGACGCACGACGACGACATCAACAAGGTCGCTCGCGTGCAGGAGCTCATCCACGCCTACCGGGTGCGCGGGCACCTCATGGCCGACACCGACCCCTTGGAGTACCGCCAACGCCGCCACCCCGACCTCGACGTGACCGAGCACGGTCTGACGTTGTGGGACCTGGATCGCCACTTCGCCACCGGCGGCTTCGGCGGCGCGCCGTTCCTCAAGCTGCGCAAAATCCTCGGCATCCTGCGTGACTCGTACTGCCGCACCGTCGGTATCGAGTACATGCACATCCAGGACCCCGACCAGCGCCAGTGGATCCAGGACAAGGTCGAGGTGGTGCACGAGAAGCCGACGCGCGAGGAGCAGATGCGCATCCTGCGTCGGCTCAACGCCGCAGAGGCTTTCGAGACCTTCCTGCAGACCAAGTTCGTCGGGCAGAAACGCTTCTCGCTCGAGGGCGGGGAGTCGACCATCGCGGTGCTGGACCGGGTGCTCTCGCGGGCGGCGACCGACCAGCTCGACGAAGTGTGCATCGGTATGCCGCACCGCGGTCGGCTCAACGTGCTGGCCAACATCGCCGGCAAGTCCTACGGGCAGATCTTCCGCGAGTTCGAGGGCAAGCAGGACCCGACGTCGGTGCAGGGCTCGGGCGACGTCAAGTACCACCTGGGCACCGAGGGCGTCTTCGTCGGCGAGGACGCCTCCTCGACGAAGGTCTACATCGCGGCGAACCCTTCGCACCTGGAGGCGGTCGACCCCGTTCTGGAAGGGATCGTGCGCGCCAAGCAGGACCGGCTCAACCTGGGCGGCGAGGCCTTCACCGTGTTGCCCGTGCTGCTGCACGGCGATGCCGCCTTCGCCGGGCAGGGCGTCGTTGCAGAGACGCTCAACCTGTCTCAGCTGCGCGGGTACCGCACCGGGGGCACCATCCACGTCATCATCAACAACCAGGTCGGTTTCACGACCTCGCCGTCGGCGTCGCGCTCGTCGGTGTACTCCACCGATGTCGCGCGGATGATCCAGGCGCCGATCTTCCACGTCAACGGCGACGACCCCGAGGCCTGCGTGCGCGTCGCCGAGCTGGCCTACGAGTTCCGCCAGAAGTTCCAGAAGGACGTCGTCATCGACATGGTGTGCTACCGCCGCCGCGGGCACAACGAAGGCGACGACCCGTCGATGACCCAGCCGCTCATGTACTCCCTCATCGAGGGCAAGCGCTCGACGCGCAAGCTCTACACCGAGTCGCTCGTCGGTCGCGGCGACATCTCCGTCGAGGACGCCGAGTCCGCCCTACGCGACTACCAGGAGCAGCTCGAGCGGGTGTTCGTCGAGACCCGCGAGGCCCGCTCCGCGCGAGCCAGCGGGACGGCATACGCGGACGAGCGCTCCGACGTGGCCGGGCACGGCGGGCTGGAGAAGCCGATGGCCCAGCTGCAGGACGACCTGAGCTACCACCGCGACGCCGAGCAGACCGCGATCTCCCCGCAGACCCTCGAGCGGATCGGCCAGACCTGGGTGCGCCCCCCCGACGGGTTCACCGTGCACCCCAAGCTCAACACGCTCATGCAGCGGCGGGCCGCGATGGTCCGTGACGGCGGGATCGACTGGGGCATGGGCGAGCTCATCGCGTTCGGGTCGCTGCTGCTGGAGGGCACGCCAGTGCGCCTGTCCGGGCAGGACAGCCGGCGAGGGACGTTCGTGCAGCGCCATGCCGTGCTCATCGACAAGAACACGGCCGAGGAGTGGACCCCGCTGCTGTACCTCGGCGAGGGGCAGGCCAGGTTCTGGGTCTACGACTCGCTGTTGTCGGAGTACGCCGCGATGGGCTTCGAGTACGGCTACTCGGTGGAGCGGCCGGATGCGCTCGTCGTCTGGGAGGCGCAGTTCGGCGACTTCGCCAACGGAGCCCAGTCCATCATCGACGAGTTCATCTCCTCATCCGAGCAGAAGTGGGCGCAACGCTCGTCGGTCGTGCTGCTGCTGCCCCACGGCTACGAGGGGCAGGGGCCGGACCACTCGTCGGCACGGATCGAGCGCTTCCTGCAGATGTGCGCCGAGGACAACATGACCGTCGCCTACCCGTCCTCGCCGGCGTCCTACTTCCACCTGCTGCGGCGCCAGGCGTACGCGCGGCCCCGCCGGCCCCTCGTCGTGTTCACGCCCAAGTCGATGCTGCGGCTCAAGGCGGCCGCGTCGATGCCAGAGGAGTTCACCTCCGGGCGCTTCGAGCCGGTGCTGCCGGACCGCTCCGGGGTGCACGGCGAGGGCGTCACGCGAGTGCTGCTGTGTGCCGGCAAGGTCAGCTGGGAGCTGGAGGGCGAGCGCGAGAAGCGCTCCGACACCCAGACGGCCATCGTGCGGGTCGAGCAGCTGGCCCCGCTTCCCGATCAGGAAATCGCGTCGGTCCTGCACGCCTACCCCAACGCCGAGCTGGTCTGGGTCCAGGACGAGCCGCGCAACCAGGGCGCTTGGCCGTTCATGGCCCTCAACCTGCCCGAAGCGCTGGCAGCACTGGGCGAGACGCGTCCCTTGCGGGTCGTGTCCCGGGCGCCGTCGGCGTCCCCGGCGACCGGCTCGCACAAGAAGCACGAGGCTGAGCAGGCCGCGCTCGTCGCTGAAGCCTTCGACCGCTGACCGCTTCGACGGGAGGGAAACCGGCGTGATCCGCACCGGATTCCCTCCCATCGAGGCGGGTACGTCAGCGCGGCGCCTGTTCGGTCATGACCGAAGCACGATGGCCGGACATGAGCGGGCCAAGGCGCACCTCCGGCTCGTTCGCCAGCGCCACGTGCACCCGGCTCGCGAACCGTTCCGGCATCGTTGGCAGCGCATCGGTCGGCCACCACCGGACCTCGTGGTTCTCGTCGTCGCCGACGGCGCCTTCTCCCGCGACCCACCAGCATCGAAAGGTGTGCTCGAGGTACTGCGCCCGGTCACCGTTGGCGTAGGTCGTCACTGCTCCGACGTTGACCCACACCAGCCGTTCGACGACGGCCTCGACGCACGCCTCCTCCAGGCACTCCCGCACGGCAGTGACATGCGGCTCCTCCCCCGGGTCGACGATGCCGGTGATCGCCGACCAGTCCCCCGTGTCGACCCGCCGTACCAGCAGCACATGCTGGCGGCCGCCGATGTCACGCAGCACCACCGCGGTCGCCCCGACGAGCCACAACAGCTCGTGGCCGACGTGGCGGCGCAGCCGGCGGACGTACTCGGGAATGGGCACAACGCGAAGAATAGGGGCTAAGCGCTTACCCCACTGAGTTTCCACGCGGCCCGCGCCCGTCCCGCTGCCTCCGTACGAGCGCCGCCAGCTGGTCATCGGCAAGGCGATAGCCTCCCCGGTGTGTACTTCACCGACCGTGGGATCGAGGAGCTGGCCGACCGGCGCGGCAGCGAGCACGTCACCTTGGCATGGCTCGCGCAGCAGCTACGCACCTTTGTCGATCTCAACCCCGAGTTCGAGACCACCATCGAGCGGCTGGCTACCTACTTAGCCCGCCTCGACGAGGACTGGGACGAGCAGGAGCAGCAATGACCGAGCAGGCCAGCCGAGGCGCCGGACCGGCATACCCCAGCGCGGACTCCACCTCCCGCACCGAGTTCACGCCGAGCATCGAACGCACCGCCGCGCGGGAAGGGCACCGCGACGTGGGGCTGTGCTTTCTCGGGGCCTCGCTGACCGCAGGCTACGGGGACCCGAAAGGCCTGGGATGGGTCGGGCGGGTCGTCGCGAGCACTCAGCACCCCGACCTGGACCTCACGGCATACAACCTGGGCATCCGCGGGCAGACCTCCGGGGATGCGCTGGCCCGTTGGCGCGCTGAGTGCTCCCCGCGCTGGGTCGGGCGACAGGAGCGGCGCCTCGTCGTCTCCGTCGGGGGTAACGACCTCGCTGCCGGCCTGACCACGGCCCGCTCGCGGCTGAACCTGGCGAACATCCTCGACGAGGCCATCGCGAGCGGCATCGGGTGCTTCGTTGTCGGCCTGACCCCCACCCTCGACCCCAGCCTGAATGAGCGGATCGCGGGGCTCGTCGAGGCCCAGGCGGATGTGTGTGCCCGTCGCGGCGTCACCTATGTCGACTGCCTGCAGCCGTTGCTCACCCACGAGCAGTGGCAGTCCGAGCTGGCCGCGAGCGCCGATGGCGTTCACCCGGGCCAAGCCGGCTACGGGCTCATCGCCTGGCTGGTTCTGCACAACGGCTGGAACGCCTGGCTGCGGGTCGGGTAGACCGCTTGCGCTGTGGCCAAACGCGATATAACGTGTCTCTGCAAGACGCGATATAGCGTGTATGCCGGGGGCGTCACGAGCGCCCCGACCTGCGCATAAGGAGCTTGGGCATGGCAGAGAGCTGGCAGATCGACGGACCGCGAGTCCTCGACATCGGAGGCGAGCAGGAGCAGGTGCGCTCCCTTGTCGTCGGGCTGGTCGGCGGGCACGTCGACGTGGTCACCCATGAGGACTCGCCCACGACTCGGGTCGAGGTCTCCGAAGTCGAGGGCCTGCCGCTGCAGGTCAGCTTCGACGGCAAGACCCTCAAGGTGATCCACGGCAAGGAGAGCGACCAGTCACTGCTGGACGCGCTGAAGCGGGTCGTCGAGAACTTCGGGCGCAACCGTGCCCGGGTAAGCATCTCCATCCCGGCCGACGCCAGGGCGAGTGTCAGCACGGTGAGTGCGTCGGCCGTGATCAACGGGCTGCGCCGCGGCGTCTCGACCAACACGGTCTCCGGTTCGCTCACCCTCAGCGACATCGAGGGCAAGATCAGCGTCAACACGGTGAGTGGCACCACCGAGTGCGTGGAGCTGCGCGGCGACACCCGGCTCATTTCGGTGTCCGGCGGCGTCACCGTGCAGTCCAGCAGCATCCCCACCGCGAAGCTCAACACCGTCAGCGGTGACATCGCCCTCGACCTCACCAACGCCGCTGCCCAGCTCTCGTCCAACTCGGTCTCGGGGGACATCACGGTGCGCGCGCCCTTCACCGGGTATGCCGTGACCGCCAACACCCTCAGTGGGCACGTCGTCGTCGACGGACGCTCGCTCGGGCGCTCGGCCGGATCGAAGACATCGGGCGCCAACGGGACACTGACCAGCGGCGATGAGTCCCTGCAGCTGAAGGCGAACGCCGTGTCCGGCAACGTCACGCTGCTGCGGTCGGCCGGCGGGGAAGGGGCCAGCCCGCAGGACGCACCGGCATACCCTCAGGACGTCGAGCCTGCTCCCCAGGACGCTCCCCCGCAGGAGTGGTCGGAGGGGCAGACGCCGTGAGCCCGGTTTTCGCGCACGGCCAGCTGCGCTTGTACCTGCTGGCCCTGCTGGAGGAAGGCCCGCGGCACGGCTACGAGGTGATTCAGGACCTCGAGCAGCGCTTCGGGGGGCTCTACATTCCCAGTGCCGGCACGGTATACCCCCGGTTGGCCAAGCTTGAGGAGGAAGGGCTCGTCGAACGTTCCGACGAGGGGCGCAAGGCGACCTACCGGATCACCGATGCCGGGCGCGCCGAGGTCGCGGCGCGGCGTGAGGAGATCGACTCGCTTCAGCGTGACCTGGACGACTCGGTGCGCCAGCTTGCCGAGCAGGTTCGCGCCCAGGTCCATGGGCGCAGCGCTGACCTGCGCGCTGAGCTGCGAGCGGCGGCGCTGCAGGCCCGGGCGACCGCCACTCCGGCGGGCGGCGCGGGCGGACCGACGGACTGGTCGGGGCGCAGGAACGATGTCGGCGATCTCGAACGGGCGGTCAACGACCTGCGCTCTCAGGCCAGGACGGCCTGGCGGCGCCATGGACTGACCCAGGAGCAGACCAGGCAGATCGCCGACATCATCACCGACGCCTCCCGCCGGATCGGCGAGGTGATCGGCCGCCGCTGAGACGCCTACTCGCGTGGAGGTGAAATCGGGCCCGAACCCGAGTGGCCCGAACCCGAGCCGGGTATCACATCGACCCGGACCGGGCCGCGATCGTGGCGCCGATTGCGCTCGCGATCGCCAGCGCGAGCAGCAGGCCGATGAGCGGCTGCCCGGACTGGAACATCGCCACGGCGACTGGAACGAGCAGCACATGCCACACGACAGTGGGCGTCGCGGGCCACCCGGACTGGCCCAGCCAGAGCCGGCCGAGGACCCCGGCACCCACCGCGAAGAGCAGGATGAGGACCCCGGCGGTGACCACGCGCATGGGGTCCGAGCCCTCACCGCGGAGCAGCTCGACGGCATAAAAGGCCACGAAACCCGCCATCACCAGCGCTTCGGCGAAACAGACCAGCGCGGCAACCCGCCGTGCTGGACGAATTGTCCGTTTTGCCGCCGCCACGAGGACAAGCCTAACGATGTGACATGTCCAACGATGGAACAAGCCACAGCCTCGATCCGTTGCTTGAGGCAAGTACCTCCGGCAAGATGGGAGGTGGCCTCACACCGGCGCGAGCCCGAAACCGTTGGCCTACGCACCGGCGCCCTGGCTGCGGCCCATTTCAGCACGCGCCGGCGGGCAAGCACCCTACGAAGGAGCACGATCCCCATGGACTGGCGCGACCGCGCTGCCTGCCTGGAAGAAGACCCTGAGCTCTTCTTCCCGATCGGCAACACCGGGCCCGCGATCCTGCAGATCGAGGCGGCCAAGGCGGTATGCCGACGCTGCGAGGTTATCGACACGTGCTTGAAGTGGGCCCTCGAGTCCGGGCAGGACTCTGGGGTCTGGGGTGGGCTGTCCGAGGACGAGCGTCGCTCGCTCAAGCGCCGGAACGCGCGCGCCCGCCGGGCCGGCTGACGGTTGTCAAGACCCCCCACCCCCGAGCGCACCCCCACCCGCTAGGGCCGGCTCCCCACCCCTAGGGCCCGCTCCCCACCCCTAGGGCCCGCTCCCCACCCGCCAGACCCGCTCCCCACCCGCTAGGAAGGGTGGGCAGACCCGTCGAGGGGTGCGAAGAGCGGTTCGACGGGCGGCGACCCACCCAGCGGGCACTCGCCGGGCCGGCTGACCTTGCGAGCTGGGTGCTGCCACGCGACCAGCCGCTCAGCGGTCGAGGGCCACCGGCGGCACCGAACGCAAGCGGGCGGTGAACCGCACCCTGGTGCCGGTCGGCTCGGCCGGTCCCCAGCTGATCTTGCCGCGAAGGTCGGCCACGAACGACTGCACGATCTGGCTGCCGAGGCCTTTGCCCCTGGGCAGCTTCCCGGCCGGCAGCCCGACTCCGTCGTCGCTGATGCTCACACTGAGCAGGTCATGGCCATCCTTGTCGACGCTGCGGCGGGCGCAGACCCGGATCGTGCCACCCCGGGGCCAAACGCCGTGCTCGGCGGCATTCTGGACAAGCTCGCTCACGACCATCGCAAGTGATGTCGCGTCCTCGGCACGGACCCGCCCGAAGGAACCTTCTCGTTCCGCGTGGATCGGACCCTCGTGACCGGCAACCTCGATCACGGCGCTCACCGCCAGGTCGGCGACCTCGTCGAAGTCCACCGTCTCGTCCAAGCCGTGGCTGAGGGTGTCGTGGACCAGCGCGATCGTGCCGACGCGGCGCACCGCCTCCTCGAGAGCCCCTCGGGCATGGCGGTCGGGCATGCGGCGCGCCTGCAGCCGCAGTAACGCCGCGACGGACTGCAGGTTGTTCTTGACCCGGTGATGGATCTCGCGGATCGTCGCATCCTTGGTCATCAGCTCTTGCTCACGCCGGCGCAGCTCGCTGATGTCGCGCACCAAGAGCACGGCGCCGATGCGCTGCCCCGACTCCAGCAGCGGGATGGCCCGCATCGAGATCACCGCGCCGGCGTTGGTCACCTCGGTCCGCCAGGGCTGACGGCCGGTGAGCACGAGCGGCAGGCCCTCGTCGATGGCGGCGGTGTCGCGCAGCACGGACGTCACGATCTGGGCCAGCGAGGCGCCCATGACATCCCCGTGGTGGCCAATGCGGTGAATGGCGGACACCGAGTTCGGGCTGGCATAGGTGATGATCCCTTCGGCGTCCAGCCTGATCACCCCGTCGCCCACTCGCGGCGCCCCTCGTCGCAGCCCGGTCGGCGCCCCCGGGTGTGGGAACTCCCCCGATGCCACCATCCGCGACAGCGCATCGGCGATCGCGAGGTAGGTCAGTTCCAGCCGGCTCGGGGTGCGCATCGTGGACAGGTTGGTATGCCGGGTGAGCACCGCTATGGGCGTGCCCGCCTTGACGACCGGGATGGTCTCCTCCCGGATCGGGGTGTCATCACCCCACTCAGGGTCGCGATCGCGCACGATGCGCTGCTCGCTGAACGCGGTCTCCAGCAGCTCGGCGCGGCTGCGGCTCGCCTCTCGCCCGACCTGGTCGCGGAAGTAGGCCATTGCCCCCGTCGTCGGGCGTACGTGCGCAACGGCCCGCCACTGGACGGGCGAGGCACGCACCCAGAGAACCAGGTCGGCGAAGGAGAGGTCGGAGATCAGCTGCCAGTCGCTGACCAGCAGGTGCAGCCACTCGACGTGCGCTGGCAAGAGTGTGGTGGTCCGCTCCCGGATCAGCTCGGCGAGGGTCGGCACAGCGGCAGCGTAGCTAGCCCACGGTGCGGACCACGCCGCGTAGGGTGCGCAGCGCGACGGACAGCGCGGCGATGTTGGCCGCCTCGAGCCGCTCGATCCCGCGCAGGCTGGCCTTGGCTCGGCCCACGGACTCGGCGTTGGCGTCGGCCCACTGAGCGAAGCGGGACGCCGGGGGCAGGCCCGACTCGCTGCGGGCCAGCACCTCGCGGGTGAGCTGCTCCAGCACGGCATACAGGTCATCGCGCAGCGCCCCGCGGGCCAGGGCGTCCCACCGGTCGTCGCGTGGCAGCTGGCCCACCCGGGCAAGCAGGTTGTCGATGCCGAACCGCTCCGAGGCGTGGTAGTAGACCCGTAGGACGTGCTCGGGCGACGTCTCCGTGTCGGAGGCGATCTCCACGACGTCCAGCAGTGAGAAGGCGTCCAGCAGCCCCGCGGCGCGCATGGCGAGCGACCCGGGCGCGCCTTTGAGCGCGAGCTCCTCGGCGCGCATGTCCAGGCGGGTGCGCTCGGCGCCCTGCAACACGTCGGGCACCATGGGGGTCAGCTCGCTGACCAGACCCCGGAAGCGGCCCACCTCGCCGGCCACGTCGATCGACCCGGTCCGCTTGGACAGGAACCACCGGACCGAGCGGTCCACCAGCCGGCGCATGTCGAGGTAGAGGGTCGTCTGGGTCTTGGTCGACACGACGTTGTCCAGCGCCTCGACCTCTGCCACGTAGGACTTGAGGTCGAATATCTCCCGGCATACGACGAACGCCCGGGCGATCTGCTCGGCGCTCGCCCCCGTCTCCTCGTGCGCGCGGAAGGCGAAGGTGATGCCGGCGCGGTTCACCATGGAGTTGACCACCTGGTTCGTGATGATCTCGCGCTTGAGCGGGTGACGGTCCAGGACCTCGCAGTACCCTTCGCGGATCTCCCGGGGGAAGTAGTCGATGAGCGTGTCGTGGAACCAGGGGTCGTCCGGCAACGGCGTGGCCAGCAGCTGACGTTTGAGGTCGAGCTTGGTGTAGGCGATGAGCACCGAGAACTCCGGCGACTGCAGGCCGAGACCGTCCTTCTGACGCGAGAGGATCTCGGCGTCGCTGGGCAGGAACTCCAGG
>JBIOUP010000084.1:0-7596 GCA_044867305.1 Dermatophilaceae bacterium | reverse complement strand
GGTGCCCATGAGCTCGCCGACGAGCAGCTCCGGCGTCGTGCCGAGCAGCGGCGCGAGCGCCGCGGCGGCACCGACGACGCCGACCCTGGTGCGCTTGCCGTCGACCACTTGGACGTACTCCTGCACGGCGTTCTGGTTGACGGTGACGGTGCGACGCTCGACGCTCGACGCCAGCACGACGCCCTTGCTGTCCAGGATGCTGCCGCGCTGTGCGGGAATGGCCATCTTGGTGGTCAGGCGCTTGTTGAGGGCGGCCAGCTGCACCGGGCTGGCCTCGAACGCCTGCACCCGCAGCAGCTGCGCGACGAAGATCGTCAGGACGAACAGCACCGCCAGGAACATCACTCGAACCCGCTTGTGTGGGTTGCCGATGCGCCTGGACAGCCCCAGCCGCATGCGCGGCGCTCGGGCGGGGCGGGTCATGGCCCAGCCCCGGCGGGTGCTGCCGTGGTCGGCCCTGGGGCCGCCGTCGTCGGTGGCTGGGCCGCCGGGGCCGGTGCGGCGGCGTCAGGCACCGGGGCCGGGGCCGGCGCTGGGGCGCCGTCCGGGCCCGCGGTGGGCGCCGCGGTGGCGGTCGGCTCCGGAGTGGGCGCGGGACGCGGGGTGGTGACGACCACCAGCGGCTCCGGCTTGGCCGGCTCGGCTACCCCGATGATCTGCCCGTCCGACAGCCGCACGAAAGCCATGCTCCTGGCCGGCACCATGCCCATCGCCACAGCACGCTGGGCGAGGGCGGCGCTGTTGCTCTGGGCTTCGACCGACTGACGCAGCCCGTGCGCGGAGTCGGTGAGCGTTCCGGAGGTGATCGTGAGGCTCTGCAAGGTGAAGGCGCCCTGCGCCAGGGCCGTGTTGAGCAGCAGCAGGCTGATCAGGCCGAGCGCCAGCACGGCCATGCACAGCACGGCGAACACCCCGTTCCCGGACCGCTCGATGGCCTTGGGTACGGCTCGCAACGGTGCGCGCCGGGCCGGCCGCCCGGCGTGCCGAAGTGTGCGGGCTTGGGACGTGGCCTGGCTCAACGGCGCTCCCCCGGGGTCGTCTCTCGGATTCGCTCGGCGGCGCGCAGCCGGGCAGACGCAGCGCGCGGGTTGCTCTCGATCTCGCCTGGGGTGGGCCGCTCCGCGCCGCGGGTGAGCAGGCGCAGGTATGCCGCGTGCTGCGGAAGCTCCACCGGCAGCTCCGGCGGAGTCCGCGAGCTCGCGCCGGCCGCGAACATCGCCTTGGTGATCCGGTCCTCCAGCGAGTGGTAGCTCAGGACGGCGATGCGCCCACCCACCCGAAGCGTCCCGACGGCGCCCGGTAACGCCGTCCGAAACGAGTCCAGCTCGCCGTTGACCTCGATGCGCAGCGCCTGGAAGGTGCGTTTGGCCGGGTGGCCTCCCCTGCGCCCCGCGCCTGCCGGGACCACGCGGGCGAGCAGCTCGACCAGGCGTGCGGACCTGGAGAACGGCTCCTTGGCTCGCTCGGCGACGACGGCACGGGAGATCCGTCGGGCGTAACGCTCCTCGCCGTACTCGCTCAGCACCCGCTCGAGCCGGTCGGCTGGATAGGTGTTCAACACGTCCGCCGCGGTGCGCCCGTGCGTCTGGTCCATCCGCATGTCCAGCGGTGCGTCCACCGCGTAGGCGAAACCGCGGTCGATCTGGTCGATCTGCACCGACGACACGCCCAGGTCGAACAGGGCCGCGTCGACGCTCCCAATGCCCAGCGCATCGACCACTCGGGCGAACTCGTCGTAGACGGCGTGCACCAGGGTGACCCGGTCGGCGAACCGCTGAAGGCGCTGGCTGGCCAGGTTCAATGCCTCGCTGTCCCGGTCAAGGCCGACGACCCGCGTGTGCGGCAGCCGCTGCAGAACCGCCTCGGCGTGTCCTCCCAAGCCGACGGTTGCATCGACGTAGACGGTGCCCGGCTCGGCAAGGGCCGGAGCAAGCAGCTCGACCACGCGCTCACGCAGGACCGGCACGTGCCGGGGATGGCCCGTCACGTCTGCGGTCATCGCTTGCTCCTTGGCACGGTGGTCGGACGAGCTTGGCGTCGGTCGGCATTGGGCTGGGTCGGTGACCCTGTCGTCAGGTCCCCATCCGCTTCGGGTGGGGGCCCCTCGGCCGCAGGCGGGCCCGGCACGGGGGAAGACGCGTCGGGACGGAAGCGGCTGGAGACCTCACGGCAGGGTCGCGGGTCAGGCGCGACTAGAACACTCCCGGGTACACCTCCTCCGCGGTCTCGGCGTAGCTGGACTCGTTGGCTTGCGAGTACCGGGTCCACGCTGCGGCGTCCCAGATCTCGACCCGGTCGGCCACCCCGACGACCGCGAGGTCGCGGTCGAGGCCGGCATACTCGCGAAGCGTGGGCGGGATGGTGACCCGGCCCTGGCGGTCGGGCACCTCCTCGGCCGCGCCGGACAGCAGCATGCGGTTGAAGTCCCGGACCGCCTTGGAGGACGTCGGCCCGCTTTGCAGCTTCGCCGCGATGGGGGCGAAGTCATCCACCGGGTACACATAGAGGCAGCGCTCCTGCCCCTTGGTCATGACCAGCCCCTCGGCGAGCCGTTCGCGGTACTTCGCGGGGAGGATCAGCCGGCCCTTCTCATCCAGCTTCGGGAAGTGCTCGCCGAGGAACAGACCCGTCGGCATCGCGGCCCTCCCCTCGTCGACCCGAGTCCGCCACTATCCTCCGTGGCGCTCCATGCTACTCCACTTCCCTCCACAAACAACCACCCGACCCTCGATGTCGGTGACCCAGTCGCCCGTTTGCGCACGTCAAGAGGGTGGTGCGAAGTGGAGGGCTCGTTACCGGCCGGTCCGACCCGCAGGTCAACCACACGTCACCGCGCGCGGTTGGCGTGACGGATCACCGGGGGTAACGGCCGGTGCCCCGAATGCGTTGGTCAGAGATAAGAACGTGAGGCAAACTCGTTTGACGCGTCAACGACGGAGGACCCCGTGAGCCACCCCCGCGCCCGAGACCTAACCGACCTGGACCGCCTCGACCCGATTCACGCCACCCCCGAGGCCCTGGCCCACCTGCGGGAGGTCACTGCCCGGGTCGCCCGGGCCATGGAAGGCGTCATCGAAGGCAAGCCCGGCGTCGTCCGCACCGCGGTCACCGTGCTGCTCGCCGGTGGGCACCTGCTCATCGAGGACGTCCCAGGCGTCGGCAAGACGATGCTCGCCAAGACGCTGGCTCGCTCCATCGACTGCAGCGTGCGGCGAATCCAGTTCACGCCGGACCTGCTGCCGAGCGACATCACCGGCGTCAGCGTCTACAACCAGGACGTTCGCGACTTCGAGTTCCGTCCCGGCGCCATCTTCGCCAACGTTGTCGTCGGCGACGAGATCAACCGGGCCTCACCCAAGACCCAGTCAGCCCTGCTGGAATGCATGGAGGAAGGTCAGGTGACCGTCGACGGACAGACCTACGGCCTCCAGCAGCCCTTCCTCGTCATGGCCACCCAGAACCCCATCGAGATGGAAGGCACCTACCCCTTGCCGGAGGCCCAGCGGGACCGGTTCATGGCGCGCATCTCCATGGGCTACCCCGCCGCGGCCGCCGAGGTCGCGATGCTCGACACGCACGGCGGACGCTCGCCGCTCGAGGACCTCGAGCCGGTCACCGACGCTTCGACCGTCGCCAGGCTCATCGACGTGGTCCGGGATGTCTACGCCTCACCGGCCGTGCGTCAGTACGTCGTCGACCTCGCGACAGCAACCCGCACGAGCCCCGCCGTCCGGCTGGGCGCCTCACCGCGGGCGGCCCTGCACATGCTGCGCGCCGCCCGGGCCCACGCCGCGCTCGAGGGCCGCGACCATGTCCTGCCCGACGACATCCAGCGGATCGCCCCGGCGGTGCTGGGCCACCGGATCATGCTGTCCGGCGAAGCCACCCTGGCCCGCCGCACGTCGGCCGACGTGCTGGCCGACCTCCTCCGCACCACCCCCATCCCGGTTGCCCCCCGATGAGCCGACGCGGCGAGGTCCTCACGACCCGCGGACGCGCCTTCGCCGGCGCCGGGCTTGCGCTGACCCTCGCCGGCCTGGGGCTGGGCTTCGCCGACATCACGCGGGTCGGAGTCCTGCTGCTCACCCTCACCGTGGTGAGCCTGGCGCTGGCACGTCGCCGGCCGACCGGCATACTCGTCGAGCGGCTCACCGATCCGGCACGTGTCACAGCCGACGACGACGTGAGCGTCGCGATCACCGTGACCAACACCGGCACGCGCGGCACGGCGCTCATGCTCGCCGAGGAGCGCTTGCCCAGCCCGCTGGGCGACCCGCCCCGCTTCGTTCTGGGCGCCCTCGGCCCGGGCGCGCGGCGTGCCGTGCAGTATGCCGTCCGCCCACGGCTTCGCGGCCGCTTCCGGCTCGGGCCACTCTCGGTGCAGCTGCGCGACCCGTTCGGGATGACGCAGCGGTTCGTCGAGCTCGGGGGTGGCGCTGAGCTGCTCGTCCTGCCGCACGTGCACTCCCTCGACGGGAGCCGCCCGCTGGGCACGGGCATCGGCGCGGAGGGCGAGATCCCGCACATGGTGGCCCTGCACGGCGAAGACGACCAGTCCGTCCGCGAGTACCGCGACGGTGACGACCTGCGCCGGATCCATTGGCCGGCGACGGCCCGCATGGGCGAGCTGATGGTCCGCCAGGAGGACCGGCCGGCCCGCAGGCGCGCTGTCGTGCTGCTGGATGCGCGTGCCGACGGTCACCACGGGGCGGGCCTGGGCAGCTCCTTCGAATGGTCAGTCGCCGCGGCGGCGTCGATCGGGGTACACCTGAGCCGGTTCGGGTATGCGGTGCACCTGGTCTCGGCCGAGACAGTCCAGCAGGGGCGGGCCGACCTGGCGACCGACCCGGACACCATGCTGGAGGCCCTGGCCGTCGCCGAGACTGCGCCGTCCTCCTCGTTCACCGACGTGGTGCGCGCCGCCCATGGTCTGATCGGCGGCGGCGGCCTGGTCGTGGCCATCCTCGCCGACCACGACGAAGCGGTGCTCCGCCGGGTGAGCCAGCTGCGCCAGCCGGGATGCAGCGCGCTGGCCTTCGTCCTGGACACCGCGTCGTTCGACGGGCGGGTTGGCCGTCGCCGTGGCTCCGCGGAGGCGGCGGCCGACGTGATGCGCGGCGCCGGATGGACCGCCACCGTCGTCGACGCGCAGGCCACCGTTGCCCAGATGTGGGACGCTGCCGTCGGCCGCTCAGGGGCCCTCGGGCGCGTCCCGCGTGAGGTGCTGGCATGAGAGGCCGCCCAGGCGACACGGCACTTGCCGCCATGGCGACCTTGGCCGCCATGCTCTCGGTCACGACGTTGGTGCAGTCCGGCACCTGGATCGGGCCGGCAGTGGGCTTGGTCACGCTCGTGGCCGCGGTCGGGTTCGGGCTACGGCAAAGCCGCGTGCCCGAGGCGCTGGTCGTCCTCGGCCAGCTGTTCGCCCTGGCCCTGACGGTGGCCTGGGTTTTCGCGCCCAGCTCGACGCTGTACGGCATACCCACGCCGGCCACCGTGGTGCGCGTCGGCGAGCTGCTGGCGGACTTCGGCAGGACGGTGTATGCCGCGACGGCGCCCCTGCCGTCCGCCCCTGGAGTGGTGCTGCTCTTCGCGCTGGCGGCGGCGTTCGTGGCGATCCTCGTCGACTACATCGCAGTGACCCGGCAGGCGCCAGCGGCCGCGGGAGTCCCGCTGCTCGCCGTGTTCCTGACCGCGACCGCGAACACGGGCAGCTCGCTGTCTCCGTTGTACTTCTGCATCGCCGCGGTCGCCTGGCTCGCACTGGTGGCCCGGCATGGACGCGGGCTCATGCGGCGCTGGTCCACCACGACGTCCATCGCTCGGACGCCGTCGAGGACAGTCGACCTGCAGCAGTCGGCCGCGCTGGGCTTCGGTGCAGCCGCTCGCCGGCTCGGGCTCGTCGCAATCGTGCTGGCCCTGCTCGTGCCGGCCGTGGCGCCGCACCTGCCCACGCGCTACGTCCTGGACGGACTGGCCCGCAGTGCCGGCGGCGCCGGAAACGCCAAGGTCGGCTTCAGCTCGACGTTGGACGTGAGCCGCAGCCTGCAGAGCGGGCTCACCACGGAGGTGCTGCGGTACTCGACAACCGCCTCGGACGCTCCACCGCTGCGGGTGCTCGCCACCTCGGCCTACGACGGGACCTCCTGGACGCGTCCGGCGCCCAGCCTCGGGCGCGCAGCTCGCCTGGAGCTGTCGGCGCAGGTGGAGCGCGTCGAGCGCACCATCACTGTCGACGACAACACGATGGACCCGCCCGCGCTGGCCACGCCGCAGCCGATCGTGGCTGGCGACTTCAGGGGCACCTCGTGGTCGGTCGACGAGGCAACCTCGGACATCTACGTCCAGACCCGACCCGACTCCTACTCGACGACCTACCTGGAGCCCAAGCTCAGCCCCACGTTGCTGCGCGACGGCCTCGACGGGCGGCCCGGAGCCGACGCTTTGCCGTCCAGCCGCGCGCTGACCGTCGCGCTACGGGTGGACCCCCGTTCGGAAGCAAGAGTGCGCGCGGCTGCGCAGGAGGCTGCCGGGTCGGCGAGCACGGCATACGACGCCGCCATGGCGATCCAGGCGTGGCTGCGCGACGAGGGCCGGTTCACCTACTCGTTGGCCCTGCCACAGGCGCCGGGCCTCGCCGGTCTCGACCCGATCTCGCGGTTCTTGCAGACCCGCACCGGATACTGCGTTCAGTTCGCCTCGGCGATGATCATGATGTCCCGAGCCGAGGGCATCCCGGCCAGGATGGCCATTGGGTTCCTCGCGGGGCGCCATGACCAGTCCGGCCAGTACATCGTCTCCGACGACGACGCGCATGCCTGGCCCGAGCTGTACTTCACCGGCGCCGGGTGGGTGCGGTTCGAGCCGACGCCGCAGGTGCGTACCGGCACAGCCCCGGAGTGGACCTTGCCAGCCGCGTCCGCAGCGACCCCGTACTCGGGGGACACGTCGGCCGCGGGCTCGCCGGACCAGCCCGGGCGTGACCTGGACCGGGACCTGGCCGCCGGCCTGGACGGCGGGACCACAGAGATCGAGCAGCCGCTCTGGGATCGCGCGATCCTGTGGTTCTCCGAACCCGCCCACCTGGTCCTGGTGGGGTTGCTCCTGGGCCTGCTCGCCGCGCTGGTGCTGCCGGCAACGGCGTTCGTGCTGCGGGTGCGCCGAAACCGCAGCGCGAGCAAGCGAGGTCGGATCGAGGCGCAGTGGGCCGGCCTGACGTCGCGCCTGGCGGACCTCGGGGTGAGCAGCCCCCCAGGCGGGACGTTGCGGGAGTGGGAGGCGCACTACCGCAGCGCGGCCTACCTCGACGACGACTCCGGTGCCGCGCTGGCGGAGGTGGTCGCGACGGTCGAGACCTCCCGATACGGGCGGCCCGGGGCGAGCCTGCCTGTCGACCTGGCGCCGCACGTACGCACGGTGACCCGCGCGGCCGCGCGCACCAGGTCGCCGCGCCAGCGCGTGCGGGCGGCGCTGTTGCCCGGCGATGGGCTGCGCTGGTGGCAGCAGGTCGGCCGGCAGCTGTCAGCGGCTATCGCGGCGGTGTCCACGTTCGGGCGCCGACTGGGGCCGCGCCGCACGGGGCCGCGGAAGCGCGAC
>JBIOUP010000083.1:0-7383 GCA_044867305.1 Dermatophilaceae bacterium | reverse complement strand
ACGCCAACTCCACGAGTTGTCGTCGACTCGCACCAAACTCCACGAGTTGTCGTTCGTCGCCTACGCAAACTCCACGAGTTGTCGTCGCCTCCCCGCAAACTCCACGAGTTGTCGTCGACTCCACGATGCGTCATGGAGCAAACGCAAACTCAAGGAGTTGCTGCTCGGAGCAAACGCAAACTCAAGGAGTTTCTGCTCGTTGGACGACGCAGACCGGCGATGACCGACCACGTGGCGTGCCGGGGGCTGCTCGCGCCAACGACGTCTGCACATCGGGGCGGGGCCGTGAGAGGCTGACAGGGCAGTCGCCGAGCCGCCCGGCGGCACGGACGCAGTCGGCACGTGGTAATTTATCTTGACGTCAAGATACTTTCGAAGGGAACCGCGGTGGTCAACGTGGACAGTTCGGTGAACAGCTTCGGTGCCAGGGGCGAGCTGCGGGTGGGTGACACGGCATACACGATCTACCGCCTCGATGCGGTCGACGGCAGTGCGAGCCTGCCGTACAGCCTCAAGGTGCTTGCCGAGAACCTCCTGCGCACGGAGGACGGCGCGAACATCACGGCCGACCATATCCGGGCGCTCGGCGGATGGGACGAGAAGGCCGAACCAGACACCGAGATCCAGTTCACGCCGGCGCGCGTCATCATGCAGGACTTCACCGGGGTGCCGTGCATCGTCGACCTCGCCACCATGCGCGAGGCGATGGCCTCCCTCGGCGGCGACCCGACCCGGATCAATCCGCTCAGCCCGGCCGAGATGGTCATCGACCACTCCGTCATCACCGACGTCTACGGCATGGCCTCCGCGTTCGAGCGCAACGTCGAGCTGGAGTATCAGCGCAACCACGAGCGCTACCAGTTCCTTCGCTGGGGCCAGACCGCCTTCGAGAACTTCAAGGTGGTCCCGCCGGGCACCGGCATCGTTCACCAGGTCAACATCGAGCACCTGGCGCGCACCGTCATGGTTCGCGACGGGGTCGCCTACCCGGACACCTGCGTGGGCACTGACTCGCACACGACGATGGTCAACGGACTGGGCGTGCTCGGGTGGGGCGTCGGAGGCATCGAGGCCGAGGCGGCGATGCTCGGCCAGCCGGTGTCGATGCTCATCCCGCGGGTCGTCGGGTTCAAGATCTCCGGCTCGATCCCGGCGGGCGTCACCGCCACGGACGTCGTGCTGACCATCACCGAGAAGCTGCGAAAGCACGGTGTCGTCGGCAAGTTCGTCGAGTTCTACGGCGAAGGAGTCAGCTCGATCCCGCTGGCCAACCGGGCCACCATCGGCAACATGAGCCCCGAGTTCGGCTCGACCTGCGCCATCTTCCCGATCGACTCGGTCACCATCGACTACCTGCGCCTCACCGGGCGTCCGCCAGAGCTGCTGGCCCTCGTCGAGGCGTATGCCAAGGAGCAGGGCATGTGGCTGGACCCGGCGGCCGAACCGCGCTTCTCGGAGAAGCTGGAGCTCGACCTCACGAGCGTCGTCCCCTCCATCGCCGGGCCCAAGCGTCCCCAGGACCGGATCGCCTTGACCGACGCCAAGTCGGCGTTCCGCAAGGTGCTGCCCACTTATGTCGCCCACCGCGAGGGCGACCCGGGGTCCGCACCGAGCTTCCCTGCAAGCGACCCGGCCGGCTCGACCAGCGAGATCGAGGCCGGCGGCGAGCGCCCGGACGACTCCGGTGACGACGGCAGCCGCCCGTCGCAGCGGGTGCCGGTCACGACGGCCGGTGGAACCAGGTTCGAGATCGACCACGGCATCGTCTCGATCGCGTCGATCACCAGCTGCACGAACACGTCCAACCCCTCGGTGATGATGGCCGCCGCCATGCTGGCCAAGAACGCCGTCGAGCGCGGGCTCACTGTCGCCCCATGGGTCAAGACGTCGATGGCGCCCGGCTCGAAGGTGGTGAGTGGCTACTACGAGAAGGCCGGGATGTGGCCCTACCTGGAGAAGCTGGGCTTCCACCTGGTCGGCTACGGCTGCACGACGTGCATCGGCAACTCTGGCCCGCTCGACGAGGCGATCTCGGCCGCGATCGCGAAGCACGACCTGGCCGTCGTGGCGGTGCTCTCGGGCAACCGCAACTTCGAGGGCCGGATCAACCCGGACGTCAAGATGAACTACCTCGCCTCGCCGCCGCTCGTCATCGCCTACGCGCTGGCCGGCACGATGGACTTCGACTTCCAGACCGAGCCACTCGGGCAGGACGAGGCCGGCCGCGACGTGTTCCTCAAGGACATCTGGCCGCTGGCCCAGGACGTCGAGGCGACGGTCCGCTCGGCGATCAGCCCCGAGATGTTCGCCAAGGACTACGCGGACGTCTTCCAGGGCGACCAGCGGTGGCGCTCGCTCGAGACGCCGTCGGGCAGCACCTTCGCGTGGGACCCGGAGTCGACCTACGTGCGCCGGCCCCCGTACTTCGACGGCATGGCGCTGGAGCCTGCGCCCGTGGAGGACATCGCGGGTGCGCGCGTGCTCGTCATGGTCGGTGACTCGGTGACGACCGACCACATCAGCCCCGCCGGGTCGATCAAGGCAGACAGCCCCGCGGGCCGGTATCTCACCGAGCACGGCGTGGACCGCAAGGACTTCAACTCCTACGGCTCGCGCCGGGGCAACCACGAGGTCATGATCCGGGGCACGTTCGCGAACATCCGGCTCAAGAATCTGCTCCTGGATGGGGTGGAGGGCGGCTTCACTCGCAACTTCCTCGACGGCGGCAACCAGACGACGATCTATGAGGCGTCGGCGGCATACCAGCAGGCGGGTATCCCGCTCGTCGTGCTCGCCGGCAAGGAGTACGGCTCGGGTTCCTCACGGGACTGGGCGGCCAAGGGCACCCGGCTGCTCGGGGTGAAGGCGGTCATCGCGGAGTCCTACGAGCGGATTCACCGCTCCAACCTCATCGGCATGGGGGTGCTGCCGCTGCAGTACCCCGCTGGGGAGTCGGCGACCACGCTCGGGTTGGACGGCACGGAGAAGTTCCACATCGCCGGGGTCACCGAGCTCAACGACGGTCGCACCCCGCAGACGTTGGCGGTGATGGCGGCCAAGGCGGACGGGTCGGTCGTGACCTTCGACGCCGTGCTGCGCATCGACACCCCCGGTGAAGCGGACTACTACCGCAACGACGGCATCCTGCAGTACGTGCTGCGCTCGCTGGTGCGCTGATCTCCGCCGCTGCCATAGCACTTCGCCATAGCAGCCACGAGCACCCCTGCACTCTGCCTGAGCCGGAGGCCCGCTGCTAGAGGACCCGGGACACCCCGGGCAGCTTCAGGATGGCCGCGCCGAGCCCGACCTCGAGGTTGTCCACTGACGCCAGACGCGTCGAAACGGCGGTCGTGCTCATTACAGCTCGCCTGTCACCAGTCGGGCACCGCGTCGCCGCATCCATCGCCACCACCCGAGCCTGCGCGCGGCGAAGGTGAGAACGGTAACGCTCGGGTGCGTCTCGGGCCTGGCAGGAAGAGATTCGCCAGCAGCTACGGTGAGCGCAGTCCGCACGACAAGGAGCGCGCAGACGTGACCGCACCAGTGCCACCCGGTTGGCCAGCGGGTGTCCCGCCCTCCGGGGCACCCGGGTGGCAGGACCGAGCCTTGGGTTGGCTTCTCGACTACTGTCCGGCCGATTACCGCGGGTATGCCGGGTGGCTCAAGAACCCGGTGGCGCTCGCCTGGCTGGCCCAGCGCCACATCGCCGGCCAGGTCGAGGTCATGCGCCAGGCCTACCGGGAGGCGCGCATCGAGCTCGGACCGCACGTCACGCCGGAAGCGCTCGCCGAGATCATGGCTCAGCTGGAGGCCGAAGGGCTCCGGCTTCGCGCGGCCCGGCGCGGTGCAGAGCTGATCCGAGAAGCGTTGGAGGGCAAGACCTTCACGCCTCGGCTATGACGTCGCGACCACTCGAGGCGACCCACCTTGGATTTCGGCCTCGGCCGGGGGTCGTGCGCACCCGGCATACCATCGGGGCGTGACCCGACTCGCCGTGCTCTCGGACATCCACGGTAACTCCTTTGCGCTGGCGGCGGTACTGGCGGGGGTCCGGCGCGAGCGGGTGGACCTGCTGGTCAACCTCGGCGACATCCTCTCCGGTGGCGTCGACCCGCGGGGCACGCTCGAGTTGCTGTACGCCGAGGAGATGGTCACCATCACCGGTAACCACGAGCGTCACCTGCTGTCCAGCCCGAGCGAGCACCTCGGAGCATCGGACGCGTTTGCGCACGAGCTGCTGACGTCGGCCGACCAGCAGTGGCTCGCCTCGCTCCCCGCCGATGCCGAGCCGGCGCCAGGCGTCCTGGCCTTCCATGGCAGCCCGACGGACGACCTGTGCTACCTGCTGGAGACGGCCACCCCGGGGGGGCTTCGCGAGGCGTCCGACGATGAGGTCACCGCGCGGCTGGGCGACCACGCGGGTGCTTGGAGCCTCTACTTGTGCGGACACACGCACCTGCAGCGCACCCGGCAGATGCCAGGCGGTGCTCTCGTCGTCAATCCCGGCAGTGTCGGTATGCCGGCTTTCGCCGCCGACCTGCCATACCCGCACGTGGCCGAGGCGGGGAGTCCGCACGCGCGGTACACGATTGTCGACGACGCCAGCGGTGCCTGGCGCGCCGAGCCGCGGCAGGTCGGCTACGACCACGAGACGGCGGCCAGGACGGCCGAAGCCAACGGCCGCCCCGACCTCGCGTTCACGCTGCGGACGGGCCGAGCCGGCTAGCGCCGGCCCTCCGCGCGGGCGGTCGAACGTGACGAATACCGCACTCCCTGCCGCAGAAACGAGCAGCACGGACTGCCACAACGTCGCGAAGGGAGGCACTGCCCTACCCAGGCAGTGAGGACACAGCCGCGGTGGCCGAGTGCTCGCGGCTTAACGTCCATACACCCCCGGCACTAGGAGGCGCGGGGTGGTTGGAAGGGCAGGGCGAGGGCTGCGGCTGTGGCAGGGCGGCTCGCCGTCTACGTTGGGAGCTGTGGCCAGCTTACGCGAGCAGGGTTGGGCGCTCTTCGACGCGATTGTTTCGGAGGCGCCGCTACGCGATGCGAACCCGTGGCAGCGGACCGAAGGTGGGATCGAGTACGCGCCTGACTACGCCACCCTCGAGCACTTGCTCGGCGTACCCGTAGCCCTCAAGGCGACGTCTCAGTCCGGGATACCTGCGTTGGCCCTGGATGTCTGGGTGTCCTACGAGTTCCGGCGCGCTGGCTTCCATCCTGACCGGGTATGGCCCCGGCCGCGAGCTCCGCGGGTACTTGCTGTCGAGGTCTCCGAGTTTGTCGACCGTCTGCCCAAAGCTTTGCAGAGCTCGCTTCGCACCCTGATCGACCAAGGCGTCGGCGGATCCGGGTCGGCAAACTTGCTGGGCAAGAACTACGTGAAGCAAGTGGATGTTGTGATGAGTTCTTGGGCTACCGGGCCGGAGCTTCTCGTGTCGACCAAGCGCATGGACTCCTCGTTCGGCAAGAACGCAGCCAACCGCGTCGAGGAGAGCTACGGCGACGCCAAGAACCTCCGCCTGCGACATCCGCAGGCCGCCTTGGGTTTCGTGTACGCGCTCAGCGCGGTTGCGCTGGAGCGCGAAGCCGAAATCGCTGCCTGGCTGATCGACCTACTCGGCAAGCTGGGCCGAGAGGATGATGCCTACCATGCGGTTGCGCTAGTGCTGCCGGATCTGAGCCCGCAGACCGAGCCGACTGGCCCGCCCGAGGAAGCGGCTGCAGGGCCGCTGAAAGCTGGCGCCGCTGAGGACGGCGTACCTGAAGCCGTGGACGAGCGCGAATCGGCGTTGGAGTACCGCTTGCAGGACCAGTTGATCGATGCCACGACCCCGACACCGCCGACGATCTCCTTGCGTCGAAGTGCTGTGCCGCCAGACCTGGACCCCGGTCGGTTCTTCCGGATCATGTGCGATCGGGTCCTTGACAACGCGCCCATCAACTTCCATGTCGAGGCGCGTCGCCGGCGTGGCAACCCGAGTTCCTCACCCTGACTACTTGGAGCGGGACCGCGCCGCCCGTCGGTCGTGGAGAGCTTGACGACCGCGTCTAAGGGCATTGAGGTCCGGTGGCGTCAGGCCGATGGGGGACAGCAGCACCTCATCGATCATGGCCGCAACTTCCAGCAGCCGTCCAGCGGTGAGGCGATCGACCACCGCGGGACGGATGGACCGCAGCTGATGGGCCCGGCTGGCGACGAGGTCGGGTGATGGCATCGGCCATCGGTCAGCCTCGCGGGGCTCCAGCTTGAGTACCCCGCCGCCGTAGGAACGTCCCACCAGCTCCGCGCCTAACAGGGTCACACTATTCAACGACGCTAGAGGCAGCAGCTCCGGTCCCAGGCGTCGATGCTGGGGACGCAGGTAGACCCCGTGCACGGAGTTGAGGTGGTGCGCCTGGGCCTCGTTTCGGCACAACCTCGCCGTGTCCGCATTCATGTACGTCAAAAGTAGGTCGGCGGGTGGTTGGTACGGCACACGCCACCACGGCGCCCGGACGCGGCACTTGTACGCCGTGTCCACTCCTCTCCTTTGGCCGTGCACGATGTAGCGACGCGCCGCGGCAGAAGGCTCTCCGTTTGGGCGAAACAGCCACGTACGCGACCCTTGTGTCGCGAGGCGGTTAAGCCCAGCAGCGGTGAGGGAGAGAGCACGAAGGTGTCGGCTGCCCGGCGGAGACAGCCGGACCACGTCCTGGTCCTCTAAAGCGAGTTCGCGAACCTGTCTATCCGCCAACGCGAAGTAGGCGTTGTTTCCCGTCACCATCCCAAGAGTGGTTTCGCCCCACACATTCAAGTCGAGGAAGTGGCCAGACCCCATCACGCTGCCTAAGGTCTCGGCTGCCGCGGAATCCAGGATCGCCCTTGACCAGCGCTCCGAGCCTTGCGGGGTCCACTTTCGTGCATCCCCTGTCACCAACTCAGCCAGCGAGTGGCCGTGGCGGGACTCTAACAACTCGAAGTGAGTGGTTGGCCCCTGACCTCGGCTCTCTGCTAGCAGGAGGACCACGTCCTCCATCACGCCGGGAAAGACACGTTCGGTAAACAGGACGAGTCGAATCCGAGCGAACTGCCGCAACAGGAACTCACGCACGGGTGCGGCGTAGTTCACGCTTAACATCTCCGCCGGGAGCACCAGTCCCAGCCGGCCGCCGGGCTGCACATGCAGCGTCGAGTGCACTGTGAAGGCGGCCCAGCTGCTGGCCAGACTCGTCAAGGTCACTCCAGCGCGCATCGCGGCGCGGTTGGCTGCCGCCCGTGACTCACCTGAGAAGGCCTGGTAACGGACGTACGGTGGGTTGCCAAGCACTGCCTCGAATATCGGGCGTGGCTCACCACGCAAGAAGTCGCCGACGACGATGACGGCGTCGAGGTCTGCTTCC
>JBIOUP010000082.1:0-12766 GCA_044867305.1 Dermatophilaceae bacterium | reverse complement strand
GGCGAGTGCTATCCCCGGGCGGGGTCCTGGTCGTGCACGACTACTCCGTTGCCGGTCGTCGCCGCGCGCAGCTGGTGTGGGCCCTCGTGTGCCACCTGGTGATCATCCCGCTCTCCCACCTCAAGGGCAGCGACTCGGGGCTGCACCACTACCTGTACCGCAGCGTGCGCGAGTTCGACTCCGTCGAAGGGATCTGCGCCCGGCTCAGGCGAGCGGGCTTCACCACGGTGCGGCATCGCTCGTATGCCGGGTGGCAACGCGACCTCGTGCACACCGTGGTCGCCACGGTCCCCGAGTGACCATGCGTCCCAGAGCGCCGACCTACCGCCCCGGACTGGACCGGCGCGCGGAGTACCACCCGCCCCAACCCGCGACTCCGCCGCAGCTAGGGTGGGCGGGGCAGCCGCCTCATGTCGTGGTCGTCGGGGGCGGCATCGCGGGGCTGGCTGCGGCCTGCGGCCTGGCCGAGCGGGGGGTGCGCGTCACTGTGCTGGAACGCGAGGCGCAGCTGGGCGGACGGGTGGCGTCGTGGCCGGTGACGCTCGCCGACGGCTCGCCCGAGCGGATGAGCCGGGGCTTCCACGCGTTTTTCCGCCAGTACTACAACCTGCGCGCCCTGTTGCGTCGCGCCGACCCTCAGCTGCTCGCCCTGCAACCCGTGCAGGACTACCCGCTCGTGCTCGCGGGCGGGCACACCGACTCGTTCGCGAACGTGCCGCGGACACCTCCGTGGAACCTGCTCGCCTTCGTCGCCCGCAGCCCCAGCTTCACCGTGCGCGCCCTCGCCGACGTCGACGTCGGCGCAGCGCTGGGGCTGTTGGACGTGGGTTTCCCGGCGACGTACACGGCATACCAGGGCATGAGCGCCGCCGACGTGCTCGACCAGCTGAGCTTCCCTGAGGGTGCGCGGCACCTGGCCCTGGAGGTCTTCGCCCGGAGCTTCTTCGCCGACCCGCGCGAGTTCTCGGGCGCCGAGCTGGTGGCGATGTTCCACATGTACTTCCTGGGCTCGGCGGAGGGACTGCTCTTCGACGTGCCCGACGACGACTATGACCGGACCCTATGGGCGCCGCTGGCGCGCTACCTCACCGGCCTCGGCGTGCACATCGTCACCGAGGTGACGGTCCAGCGGGTCGAGGACGGCCCAGTCGGCGGGCTTATGGTGCGGCACGCGGACGCGGCTGGGCACGGCGCCGGTATGCCGGCCGACGCAGTCGTCCTGGCCACGGACACCGCGGGGCTGCATCGGCTCGTCGACGCCTCGCCCGACCTCGGCAGCCGAGACTGGCGGGACCGGGTGGCGACGTTGCGGACCGCTCCGCCGTTCGCCGTGTGGCGGTTGTGGCTGGCGGCCAGCGTCGCACCGCACCGCCCGCCGTTCCTGGCGACGAGCGGGTTCGGACCGGTCGACAACGTCTCGGTCATGGAGCACCTGGAACAACATGCCGCGGACTGGCACCTGCACCGGCATGGTTCGGTGCTCGAGCTGCATGCATACGCCCTGCCGGACGCCGTCGACGAGGCGGCCTTGAAGGACGAGATGTGGGCCCAGCTGCACCGCATCTACCCCGAGGTGGAGGGCGCCCGCGTCCTGGACGAACAGTGGCTGCTGCGGGCGGACTGCCCACTCGTGTCGATCGAGCCCTGGCCGCAGCGCCCGGCCGTGACCACGCCGGACCCGCGAGTCGTCCTCGCAGGTGACGGTGTCAGGTGTGACTACCCGGTCGCGCTGATGGAGCGGGCCGCGACGACCGGCTGGCTGGCGGCCGACGCGTTACTCGCCGGGTGGGGTCGGCCGGGACACGGCGTCTGGACCGTGCCGACGGGACCACGGTTCGGCTCGGCGCCCGGGCGGTTGCGCTCATGGCTGAGCACACTCCCCGGACGGAGGTAAAAACGTGTGTCGGAGGTAAAACCGTGAGCCCTAGCGCTCGGTTATACCTCCAACCCTCCCCCAGACGGAGGTAAAGACGTGTCGGAGGTAAAACCGTGAGCCCTATCGCTCGGTTATACCTCCGGTGCTCGGTTATACCTCCACTCATCGCCGCTGGTCGCCACCTGCGCACCGGCGCGGCGCAGGGTGTAAAGCCGCTCGGCATACTGCAGGTCGTCGTCCCAGAGCCGCCACGCCGAGCGGCGCATCCCGGCCTGCACCAGCGGCGCCAGGCGCCTGGCCATCGCAAACCCTACGCGGCCCGAATGCGCGACCACGACCTCGCTCATCACGGTCACGGCCGGATGCCGTCCCGGCGACGTGAGCGGCGTCGCGTGCGTCTCGACGACGCTGCCGACCCCCTCCCCGTCGGTGATGGTCATGCAGATGGTCCGGGCGTCCGGACAGCGGAACTCGGCGCGCACCGGCACCGCCCAACGCCGCCCGAGACGGTAAGCGACGTCGAGCACCAGCACCTCCGCCGAGCTGGCCGCCTCGTCGACGCTCAGGTCGCTGAAGGCGTACGGGTGCAGCCAGGCGCCATGCCACGGATCGAGCCGGTTGGCGATGATGTCGCGCGGTTCGCAGGCGGTGCCACGCGAGATGACGGAGACCAGCGACTGCGCGAGGGCGGGCCGCACGGCGAGGGCCGGGACGGCGGTCGGTGACTCCCCGGCCACGGGCAGGCGGACCCAGAGCAGTATGCCGTCATCCAGGGCCGGGTACGGCGACCACCCACCCCACTTCTCACCGGTGAGCGCCAGGCCGTGCCAGCGGCACAGCAGCGTGCCGTCGACGACTTCGCAGTCCGACAGCTGCGCGCCCAGATGCGGGCAGACACCCGGCCCCGCCTTGACCTGCCCGTCGGCGCCCCGCCAAAGCACGACCTCGACCCCGGCAATGGTCCGCAGCAACGAGCGGTCCGGTCGCAGCTCGCCGGCTGCGCCGACCACCAGCCACCCGCCAGGATCGCGCCGCTGCGCGTGCGCAAGAGCCCGGTCGATGCGCTGCGGCCGGGCCTGCCGCCAGGTGCCCTCGAGCCGCGAAGCCGGGGTCTGCGGCAGGTACTGGACGGGGATGGTGGCCAGCCGCTGGCGCACCCGCGAGGGTAGCCGCGCCAAGGACGCGGGCGCCTGGGTACCGTTGAGGTTGCTCATGTCCTCGTGCTCAGGTCGTGGGTCAACGCGGCTTCGCCCCAGGTCGACGACCAGTGGCCCCGGGGCACCGGTCGCTTACTGACTTAGTGATCTGTTTAGATGTGACCGAACGTAGCACCACCACCAGGAGCGGCGGATGAGCGGGGCAGGTCCGCGAGCTGACGTTGTCAGCCTCAGCACCGGGTCACCGTCGGTGAGCCCGCGATCCACGCTGGATGGCATGGACCGGCTGCTCAGCGGGGTGTTCGACGAGTTGCGCCGGTGGGACGAGGAGGTGTCGCTCGACGGCATACCCGGCTCGTCGCGCGCCTTGCGTATCGACCTGGTCGACGAGCTGGCCGGCCGAACCGCTAACCACGGCAAGCGCATCCGCCCGGTCGTCGCGCATTGGGGCTGGGTCGCCGCGGGCGGCTCGCAGACTGGCGCCCATGAGCAGCTGGTGCGGTTGGCCGCCGCGATGGAGCTGTTGCACCTTTTCGCGCTCGTCCAGGACGACTTCATGGACCGTTCGGACGAGCGGCGCGGGGCGCCCACGATGCACCTGGTTGCCCACCGGCTGCATCGCCAGGCCGACGCGTTGGGCGACCCTGCCCTCTTCGGCGACAGCGTCGCCACGCTGCTCGGCGATCTGGCCCTGTCGGAAGCCACCTTGCTCATCGCCGACGCCGCTGCGCCGGTGCGGGCGCTGTGGCGGCGGATGACCGTCGAGCTGGTCCAGGGGCAGCTGCTCGATGTCACCCAGGCGGCCAGCCGGCAGCGGGAGATGGCAGCGGCGCGCCGCATCGCCAGGCTCAAGAGCGGGCGGTACACGATCACCCGCCCGCTGCAGCTGGGGGCTCTGACGGCGGGCGCGCCGGCGTCCCTCGTCGCCCGGCTCGAGCGCTACGGCGACCTGCTCGGCGAGGCATTCGCGGTGCGCGACGACATCCTGGGCGTCTGGGGTGACCCGGCCCGCACCGGCAAGCCGGCCGGCGACGACCTGCGCTCGGCCAAGCCCACGGTCCTGCTCGCGCTCGCTCATCGGCGCATCCGCGACGAGCAGCGCCCGCTGTTGGACCGCTGCGACGCCGGCACGCTCGATGACGCCGGTGTCGAGGCGCTGCAGCAGGCCCTCGTCGACTGCGGCGTCCGCGACATCGCCGAGCGCCTGGTCCAGAACCTGATCGCCCGGGCCGGGGACGTGCTGCATGAGCTGCCCATCGACTCCGCGGCCGTCCCGGGACTGCAACAGCTCGCCGACGCGATCGCCTGGCGGGACGCGTGAGGGTTCTCGTCGTCGGCGCAGGGCTCTCTGGTCTGTCGGCCGCCTGCTACCTGGCCGGGCAAGGCTATGCCGTCACCGTTCTGGAGCGCGAGAACGAACCGGGGGGGCGGGCCGGCACGCTGCGCCTGGACGGCTACCGCTTCGACACCGGCCCGGTCGTCATGACCATGCCACAGTTGCTCTACGACCCGATCCGCGCGCTGGGCGCCGACCCCGCCCACCACGTGCGGCTGACGCGCCTCGACCCGGCATACCGCGCGTGCTACCACGACGGTTCCGAGATTCTCGTGCGTGCGACGCCCGAAGCCATGGGCGCGGAGATCGCCGCGAAATGCGGGGATCGCGACGCTGCCGCCTTCGACCGGTTCACCGCGTGGCTGCAGCGGCTCTACGACACGGAGATGGACCGGTTCATCGACCGGAACTACGCCTCGCCGCTGGACCTGCTGGCCTCGCCTGCGGCGGCGGCGCGGTTACTGGCGCTCGGCGGGTTCGGTCGGCTCGGGCCGACCGTGGGTCGCTTCTTCCAGGACGAGCGGCTCACCCGGCTGTTCAGCTTCCAGGCCCTGTATGCCGGTGTCGCACCGCAGCAGGCTCGGGCTCTCTTCGCGGTCATCACCTACATGGACACGGTCAGCGGTGTCTACTTCCCTGAAGGCGGCATGCGAGCCGTGCCCCGCGCGCTCGCGAGCGCTCTCGCCGCCGCTGGCGTCCCGGTGCACTACGGCGTCACGGTGACCGAGGTGCTGCGCCGCTCCGACGGGGCCGTCGCCGGGGTCCGCACCGCAGACGAACAGGCGCTGGGGGCCGAGGCCGTCGTGTGCACCGTGGACCTGCCGGTCGCCTACGACCACCTGCTCCCCGACCTGCCTGCTCCTCGGCGGGTCCGGCGCGGTAGCTACTCCCCGTCGGCCGTGGTGTGGCATGTCGGGGTGAAGGGACGGCCCGGCCCCGAGGTGCGTCATCACAACATCCATTTCGGCGGGCAGTGGGATGAGGCGTTCGCAGCCCTCATCACCCGCGGCGAGCTCATGCCGGACCCGTCCCGGCTGGTCAGCGTGCCATCGCTGAGCGACCCGTCGCTGGCGCCGCCCGGCGATAGCACGCTCTACGTGCTCGAACCAGTCCCGCACCTCGGCGGCGCAGTCGACTGGCGAAGCGCCGCCGAGCCGATGCGCGAACGGCTGCTCGGCTTCCTCAACGACGCGGGCTACCCGACCGACATTCAGGTGGAGCGGCTCATCACGCCGTTGGACTGGCAGGCCGACGGGATGCACCTGGGCACCCCGTTCGCCATGGCGCACACCTTCGGTCAGTCGGGGCCGTTCCGGCCCGGCAACACCGACCCCCGCGTCCCCGGGCTGGTGTTCGCCGGCTCGGGCACCACACCGGGCGTCGGCGTGCCCATGGTGCTCATCAGCGGCAAACTGGCCGCCCAGCGTGTCGCCGACTACTTACGGCCGCGTCGCTAGCAGGTCGGAGAGGGGAGCTCGCGTGGACCCAGCCCGGCTGCGCCAGGGCTACCAGACCTGCGCGCGCATCACCCGCCGCCATGGCACCACGTACTACTGGGGGGCCCGGCTACTTCCCGCGCCCCAGCGCCGTCATGTGTATGCCGTCTACGCCCTGGCGCGGCTGGCGGACGACATCGTCGACGAGCCCGGTCATCGCGACGTCGAGGAGACCGACGCCGCGCTCTCGGCGTTCGAGCAGGGCTTCTGGGCGGCGCTTGCGGACGGCGACTCCGACGACGAGGGGATGGCGGCGGTCGTAACCAGCCTGCGGGAGTGCGAGATCGACCCGGACTGCTTCCGGCGCTTCTTCGGCGCCATGCGTCAGGACCTCACCTGCGCCTCCTACGAGAGCTGGGATGAGCTGCTTGGCTACATGGACGGCAGCGCCGCCGTGATCGGCGAGATGATGCTGCCCGTTCTTCGGCCACGCTCGTCCGCGGCGCTGGAGCCGGCCCGGGCGCTTGGGCTGGCCTTCCAGCTGACCAACTTCCTGCGCGACGTCGGCGAGGATCTCGACCGCGGCCGCATCTACCTGCCACAAGAGGATCTGCACCGCTTCGGTGCCGACCCGGCGCAGCGCCGCGTGACTGCTCAGTGGCGAGCGCTGATGCGCCAGCAGATCGAGCGCAACCGTGAGCTGTACCGGCAGGCCGACACCGGCATACCGCTGCTGCCCGGATCCTCGGCGCGGTGTGTCGCCACCGCCCGCGTCCTCTACTCACAGATCCTCGAGCGCATCGAGGCCCGCGACTACGACGTCTTCGCAGGACGAGCGCGGGTGCCGACCCGGCGCAAGGCAGGCGTCGCGGCCCGCATGCTGGTCAGCCCGCGGCCAACGCGGCTGATGGACCGGTTGGTGCCCGCCCGTGCTCCAGCACAGTGAACCCGCCCGCGAGAGAAGAGCGCACTCCTTGAGAGTCCACCCCCCCGGCCGCACCACCTACCCCTGGACTGGACCATCCACCCCTGGGCCGCACCACCCACCCTCTGGGACGGGTGGGTAGCGGCCGGCGGGGGTGGGAGGCGGCCAGTAGGGGTGCGAGGCGGTCAGCACTACCCCGTCAGGCCTCGCTGCGCGAGCGCAGCACGGGACTGCGGGTCTCAGCGAGCCGCAGCAGCAGGGCGGCGCCCTCGCGCCCGGCGTCGTGGGGGGCCATCTCCGCTTGCAGGCGCTGGGCGGCATGCCGGTATGCCGGCTCCGCCAGCACCCGCCGCACCGCTCGACGCACGGCCGCCTGGCTCGGCCTCGTGGTGCCCAAGCGGATCCCGACTCCTGACCAGTGGATCCGGGCGCCGATATCGGACTTCTCCTCGGTCTCCCCCGCTTGCACGATCGGTATGCCGTGCCCCAGGGCCAGGGTCACGCCCGTGTAGCCCCCGTTGGTGACGAAGACGTCGACGTGCGGCAGCAGCAGCCCGTACGGCAGGAACCGGGCCAGCCGCGCGTTGCCCGGCACCCGGTCGCCGAGGACGGCGTGGATCGCCGCCGGCTCAGCCAGGCCGCTCGTCACGACCACGGTGACGTCCAGATCGGCCAGGGCGCGCAGCGTGGGCACGATGAGCTCGGTCACGTCGGCTCTGATGGTCCCCTGGCTGACCAGCACGACCGGCCGGCTGCCCTCGGTCACGTCCGGCCACCAGGTCGGCGGCACGCAGTCGGCCGGCGGGTCCGGCTGCAGCGGCCCCACCCAGTGCACGTGCCGGGGCAGCTGGCGGCGCGGGTACTCGAAGCCGGGCGTTGCCCCGTGCAGATGCAGATAGGGCGACAGGTTGTCCTCGAAGATCGTCCTCGGACTAAGCGGCAGGCCGAGCTCGACCCGTGCCCGTTGGTACTGCTGTTGGGCTCGCGCGAAGAGCCCGCGACGAACGACCAGCGACACGGCCGCGTTGCGCCAGCGTCCGGCGATTCCTGGCATCGGCGCCAGCCCCGAGCCAAAAGGCGGGGTGTCCTCGTCGGGGAAACCGAGGGGGGTGTCGCCGAAGGTCGCCCAGGGCAGCCCCGCTCGCTCAGCGGCCAGACCCGCGCCGTAGCTCAGCCCGTCGGTCAACAGGGCGTCGACCGGCTTGCTGTCGAGAACCCGGCCGAGGTCGCGGCCCCGGCTGATGGCATGCCCGACGAAGACCTGCGCGTATGCCGCGCGGATCGCTCGCACGTCGTCGAGGCTGGCGAAGGCGGGCCAGCGCCGGGCGACCTGCGCGGCGTCGAAGTCGGCCGCCTCAACCGGCGCCAACGCGGTCGCACCGAGTGACTCGACGAAGGGATGGTAGGCCCGCCCGGCATACCAGAGGACCTCGTGCCCGCCGCCGATGAGGCGGGCGGCAAACGGCGCGGCGTTTCGGGTGTGCGCCGGGATCGGGATGGTCGCAAACAGCAAGGTCGCCATGGGTGCGTCGGTCGCTCACGTACTGAGGAAGTAGGCTCCACCCTACGGAGCGGTTGGGGGGTAAGCGAAGGAGGGTCGGTGGCCACCACCGTGCAGGAGCGGTTTGCGCTGGCGGTGGCGGTCGACACCGTGCTGGCGCGGTTGGCCGACCCCGAGTTCGTCACTCAGCGCACGGCGGCGAACCCGGGACTGGCCGGCACGCTTCTGGAGCACAGCGATGACGGGCAGACCATCGTCATCCGCACGCGCGCCTCGGTGCCGGTGGACTGGCTGCCCTCCGTCGTTGCGGGGCGGATGACAACGCTGCCGACGGTGGACCGCGAGGAGGTGTGGGCCCGCCGCACCGGCTCGGCAGCGATGCGGTTTGACATCTCGGGTGTGCCTGCGACGGCCAACGGCTCGGTGCGCCTGGCCGCCCAAGGCACTGGCTCGGTGCTCACCTACCGCGTCGAGCTGCAGGTTGACATGCCGTTCGTCGGCGCAGTGCTCGAGAAGGCGGTAGCCGGGCAGATCCGCCGTTCCTTGCAGGCCGAGGCGGCCCTCTACGGTGAGTAGCCAGCCACCCACGCAGGAAGCCGACCGATGACCCAGCGCCAGACGTCAACCCGCACGACCGCCGAGGCGCTCGTCGATGGCCTGCTTGCGCATGGCGTCGAGGTTGTCTTCGGCCTGCCTGGGGTGCAGACCTATCCGATCTTCGAGGCGTTGGCTGGCGTCGGCGACCGGATCGAGCTCTTCGGTGCCCGCCACGAGCAGACCTGCGCCTACATGGCCTTCGGATATGCCCAGGCCACGGGACGAGTCGGGGTATGCAGTGTGGTCCCCGGCCCGGGAGTCCTCAACGCGTCGGCGGCCCTGCTGACGGCATACGGGGCCAGCATTCCCGTGCTCTGTCTCACCGGCGAGGTTCCCACGCGATACCTCGGCCGCGGCCTGGGTCACCTGCACGAGATGCCCGACCAGCTCGCCAGCCTGCGCTCGTTTACCAAGTGGGCCGAGAACGTGCTGAGCCCGGCCATGGCGCCCGCCCTGCTCGACGAGGCGATGTTCCGGGCGCAGTCCGGGCGGCCCGGCCCGACGGCGCTTGCCACGCCCTGGGACGTGCTGCCGATGCGGGCCGAGGTCGACCGGTCGCAGCCGCGTCAGCGCACGTCACCGCCGATCGACCATGAGGGCTTCCAGCGTGCCGCGGAGCTGATAGCCCAGGCGAAGCGACCGATGATCCTCGTCGGCGGGGGCGCTCGACACGCCGCGGCGCAGGTTCGCGCGCTCGCGGCCCACCTGCACGCGCCTGCCGTGTCGTTCCGCTCCGGGCGGGGCGTGGTGAGCAACGAGGATGAGCTGGGGCTCACGTGCGCCGAGGGCTTCCAGCTGTGGCCCGACACGGACCTGCTGCTCGGCATCGGTAGCCGCCAGGAGCTGGCGTGGTTCCGATGGTCCGACCGCCCCGCCGACCTCACGACCATCAACCTGGACATCGACCCTGTACAGCACGTGCGGCTGCGGCCCACGGTGGCGCTGACCGCCGACGCCGCCGAGGGTGCCGCCCACCTGCTCGAGTTGTTGCGCGACCAGGAGCCGCATCCCAGCCGGCTGCAGCGGATCCGGGCGGCCCGGGTGGCCGCCCGCGAGGCGTATGCCGGCCTGCAGCCCCATCTGGGCTACCTCGCCGCGGTGAGCGACGTCCTCGGGCCGAGCGGATACCTCGTCGAGGAGATCTGCCAGGTCGGGTTCGCCTCCTACTTCGGCTTTCCGGTCCGAGAGCCACGTCGCTTCATCACGGCTGGCGGCCAGGGCACCCTCGGGTTCGGCGTGCCGACCGCGTTGGGCGTCAAGGCCGGGCGGCGCAGCGAGCCTGTGGTCGCACTAGCGGGTGACGGTGGGTTCATGTTCGGGGTGCAGGAGCTGGCGATCGCCGTGCAGCACCGGCTGGGTGTCGTGTTCGTGCTCTTCGACAACAACGCCTACGGAAACGTCAAGGCCGACCAGCAGCGCCTTTATGGCCGCACCGCCGGCAGCGACCTGGTCAACCCCGACTTCGTGGCGCTGGCCCGTTCGTTCGGGGTCGATGCCTGCACCGTGACCGACCCCGACGGCCTTCGGCCCGTACTGGACGCGGCGCTGTCCAAGGACCACCCGGCGCTCATCCATATCCCGATGCCGCTGGACAACTCGCTCTCGCCGTGGCAGTTCATCATGCCGCCCTCGCGCAAGCAGGCCGGCTGACCGACGTCCCCCGCCGCCAGCGCAGCGACGGCGGCTCCACGGTAGGAGTGGTTGGCGTGGGGCAAGGAGCTCACCGAGCCAACCGCGATGGCGGCACGTGACATCGTTTGGAGTGGCACCCTCACTCGAGCGACACCGGAGTCGTCCTCGACGACCAGCAGCGTGGACCGTCCCGACGCATACCTCGGCAGCACGTCGGCTGGGCCAGTCGCGTCCCATCCGCGGTTGCGCAACGCGGCGAGCAGGCCTACCGCCAGGGACGAGCCATCCGGGGCGACGACGTCGACGCGCCTCGCCTGGTCCACGAGGAGTGTCTAGGGTAACCCGGCACTCCGGGCAAATACCTCAAGGAGGGCTGATCGCCGCGGCGGGCAGCACGGCGGGTCGGTCAACCCCCAATGGGCAGTCCAGGCGTGAGCCAGATCCGTTGGACCGCAAAGACGAGCGCCAGCAGGACGGCGCAGGCCCACGGTGCGGGCGTCCCAACGGGAGCAGCCGGGCGAGGACGGGTCCGACGCAGGAAAGCCAGCACCAAGCAGGTGTAGGACCCGGCTCCGACAATGACCCACACCGCGTATGCCGGTAGGCCAGTGAGAGCGAGCTGTCCGAGCAGCAGCACCACCGTGCCAGCGAACCAGGTGAAGATGCCGAGGGCGCGTAGCCGCGCGAGAGAGTCGGGTTGAGTGCTGCCGGCAGCCTCGAGCAGCAACTGGGTCGCCAGCCGCCCGAGGCCCAGCCACCCCGCCAGACCGAGGCCGAACGCAACCCAAGCCAGCCAGCTCGGCACGCCGAGCAGGTCGAGTCCTCGGCGCACATCGCCGGCCCCGAAGAACGGCGCGGTCATGAGGTACCCGGCGAACTCGTACAGGTTGAACAGCGTCAGCCACAACAGGAACAGCCGCCACATCCCTTGGCCGCCCAGTCCCGGTCGGGCCACCTGGAAACTCAGCAGGAGCAGGCCGAGGGCGAGGCTGAAAACGGGGCCGACCAACGCCTCGACCGCCTGCGGTGTCGATCCGGTCAGTGTCGACTCCACCGACGTCGGGTACACGACGGGGCGAGCGCCGAGTGCCCGAGCCGCGAGGGCATGTGACAGCTCGTGCAGCACCGCCATGACCCAGAACGCGGCCGCGTAGACCAGCGCAGAGCCAAGCAGCAGCCGCCCGGTCTGCCCACGAAACCCGGATTCGGACACCCCTGCCCCCTGACCAGACCACTCTAAGCGCAGCTGAGCCGGATGTGCGCCTCAGGAAGGCAGCTGGTTACTGCCGGTGTGGCCCGGAGGTGGCGCGGTGCGGTCCCCGCGGCTCGGGTGCGGTCGAACGTGCCGAATGGCGCACGTTCCACCGCACCCAACAAGCGTCAGCCCAGTTGGCGTCGGGCCTTGCGGGCCGCGAGTCTTGCGCGCACGCTCTGCACCGTCCGACCCGCGGCCTCTGCAGCGGCCGCGCGCACGACGGAGGCGCGTGAGCGGTCGGGCTGCTTGTTCGGCAGCGCCAGGACGAAGATCTTCGTCCACGCCGAGGCCAGCTGGTGCGGGAAGGAGCCGGTGACGTACTTGATGTCGTAGCGCTCGCAAATCTCGCGGACGCGAGGAGCGATCTCGATGTACCGGTTGCTGGGTAGGTCCGGGAAGATGTGGTGCTCGATCTGGTGGCTGAGGTTGCCGGACATGAAGTGGATGACCCGCGTGCCGCTGATGTTCGCCGACCCGAGCATCTGGCGCACGTACCACTCGCCGCGGGTCTCGCCCTCGATCGAGTCCGTCGCGAAGGTCTCGACGCCGTACGGGAAGTGCCCGCACAGGATGATCCCGTTGGTCCACAGGTTGCGCACGATGTTGGCGACGACGTTGGCCCCCAGCGTCGACAGGAAGTTCGGGCCCGACAGCAGTGGGTGCAGCACGTAGTCGCGCCCGACCTGGCGCCGGATCTTGCGCAGGAACTCGGCCAGTTCCGGCTTGTACTCCTGCGGCTCGCGCTCGCCCTTGAGGATGCCGCGCAGCTTCAGGTCGTAGGACGCGATGCCGTACTCGAACAGGACGGCGTTGACGAAGCTGTAGAGCGGTTGGCCGAGGCTGCCCAGCGTCCACTCCTGGTCCTCGTCGACGCGGAACAGCCCGTACCCCAGGTCGTCGTCGTGCCCGATGACGTTGGTGTACGTGTGGTGGGTCCCGTTGTGGCTCTTCTTCCACTGCGAGGACGGCGAGACGTTGTCCCATTCCCACGTCGTCGAGTGGATCTTCGGGTCACGCATCCAGTCCCACTGGCCGTGCATGACGTTGTGGC
>JBIOUP010000081.1:0-2837 GCA_044867305.1 Dermatophilaceae bacterium | reverse complement strand
TACCGCTCTACCCCGTTTGGAGGCCGCGCTATCAGTTAGCCGAGCACGCGGCCGGGGCCCGCGTGACATGGGTCTGGAGAGCTGCCCGGGCAGGGTCCGTTGCCAGAGCCGCCTCGGCGGGGCCGCGCCGGAGACGTCGAACCCTTCCAGCGCCGCCAGGCTCTGGCCGAGGAACGCGCTGTGCCCGTCGGGGGCGGCGGCTGCCGTCAGACAGCGGTTCTCGCCGCTCACGTGCGACACCACAGCCGGCGATCGGCTCAGCACCGTGAGCAGCGAACCGTATGTCTGCGGGCCGGCCTCACGGCGCACCGCCGCCACGGCCGTCAACAGCGCGGTCCAAGGGGCCCCCGAGGTTCTGTGCACTCATTGCGCGCGGCCCCGACCCCCACGTCGACCCATGCCCCGGGCAGCGGAGCCCCCGCTCGGCCGCAGCTGCGGGCCTCAGGAGAGCAGCCCTCGCTGGTACGCCTCGCTTACCGCGGCCGCCCGGTCCTTGACGCCGAGCTTCTCGTAGAGATGCAGCAGGTGGGTCTTGACAGTGGCCTCGCTCACGAGCAGCCGCCGGGCCGCCTCGCGGTTGGTCGTCCCGGCGGCCACGAGGCGCAGCACCTCGAGCTCTCGAGGGCTTAGCCCGGGTTCGGGCCCCCTCCGGACCTGGCCGATGAGCCGGCCGGCCACGCTGGGGGCGAGAACCGGCTGACCCGCGTATGCCGCGCGCACCGCCGCTTTGAGCTCGGCGGCCGAGGCGTCCTTGAGCAGGTAGCCGGTGGCGCCTGCCTCGATCGCGGGCAGGACGTCCCGGTCGCTGTCGAAGGTGGTGAGGACGAGGACGCGGACGTGCGGGCTTTGGACAGCGAGCGCTTGGATGGTGTCCACGCCGCCCATCCGCGGCATCCGCAGGTCAAGCAGCACGACATCGACATCGACGTTGGCCACTCGGGCCAGGGCCTCCTGCCCGTCCGCGGCCTCTGCGACCACCTCGAAGTCCCCGTCGGCCGCGAACACGCCGTGCAGGCCGTCCCGCACCACGGGATGGTCGTCGACAAGCATGATCCGGATTGCCATGTCAGCCACTCTCCGCTGCGCCCAAGGTGATCCGGGGGACCTCGACGTGGACGACGGTCCCCTGCTGAGACGACTCCACCTCCATGACCCCGCCCACCCCAACGGTGCGTTGACGCATCGCGGTGAGTCCGAACCCGCCGGAGCCGTTGACGCCACGCTCGGTCTGCCCGCGCCCGACGGCGAACCCGTGACCGTCGTCTCCCACGTCGAGCGCGACGGCGCCCTCGAGGAAAGAGACGGTTACCACCGCAGCCGTCGCGCCGGCGTGCCGCGCGACGTTGGTCAGAGCCTCCTGGGCGACCCGATACAGAGTTACTTCGGTCTCGGTTGCGAGCGGCACCGGCTGGCCCACCGTTTCGACCCGGGCCGGCACGCCGTACAGCTCGGACCAGCGCCTGGCGTACGTCCTGAGCGCCTCGGGCAACCGGGCACCCTCCAGCGGGCCCGGCTGAAGCGCCTCCACCGACCGGCGGGCCTCGCCGAGACTCTCCCGGGCCAGCGACCGGGCGAGGTCCAGGTGCCGGTCACGTTCGTCCGGGGAACCCTGCGTGGCCGCCTCGAGCTGAGCGACGATGCCTGCCAGCCCTTGGGCGATCGTGTCGTGGATCTCGCGGGCCATGCGCTGGCGCTCGTCGCTCACGCCGGCCTCGCGCGCCTGGACGAGCAGCTGGTCGTGCAGCGCCGCGTTCTCCGACATGGTCTTCTCCAGCCGCTCGTTGGCCGTGGCGAGCTGGTTGATGGTCTGTTTGCGTTGCACGTTCTGGCGTTCCACCAGATCGCCATAATGGCCGAACACCAGGAAGAGGCCCGCGTTGATGCCCAGAACCACCAGGTAGACGGCGATCCCGCCGCCTTGGATGTTCTGCACGCCACCGATCTGGGAGGCCGCGGCCGTCGCTGCGGTGAGAAGGACGAGGCTGATCCGGGCCGCCCCGCTCAACAGGGTCAAGGCGTTGATGTAGCCGATGAAGGCGAAGAACCCGAACCACGGCTGAAGCAGCACGAGACCCGCGGTGAGGACCGCCAGGCCGACGGCATACCCGAGGTGAGGCGGCCGACCGCGCCGTGGACGTAGCACGGTGAACCACGCGAGCCAAGCTGTCGTCAGGACGACGAGGATGCTCGTGGCGACCTTGCCCTGCTGGTCAGGGCTCGGGACGAAGAGGGAGATCAGGTAGGCGAGAGCGAGGATCGCGAAGGGCAGGACGGTCATGAAGGTCGGCTCGTGACGGCGCCACGTGTCCATGCGACGGTCGAGCTCGCTGGCCTGACTCACCTCGACCTCCTGCGCTCACTCACGCCGGTATGCCGGTCACGTCCACCGGAACGCGCGCGCCGCTCCCGCGGAGAGGGCGACAACGTATGCCGCGAGCACCGCGACATGGCTGGCTGCGGGCCATTGTCCTGCGGCGGCCTCGTGCAATGCTTGCACGCCGGCGCCCAGAGGAGTGAGCTCGCCGATGCGACGCAGCAGCTCGGGCATGACCGGCAGCGGGATCCACAGCCCGGCAAAGAACATCAGCGGGAAGAACAGGATGCTGCCGACTGCGCTGGCGACCTTCGCGCTGGGCGACACCGCCGCGATGGCCAACCCGACGGCGAGAAGCGTTGCGGCGACCAGCGCGAGCATGAGCGCCCAGGCCACGGGCTGGCCGGGCAGCGGGACGTCGAAGGCGAGCCGAGCCACGGCCAGGACGACGAACGTCATGCCCAAGGTGGTGACGAGGTTCTGCAACAGAAGAGCGGCGAGCAGCCTCGCACTCCCCACCGGT
>JBIOUP010000080.1:0-3748 GCA_044867305.1 Dermatophilaceae bacterium | reverse complement strand
ACCTCACCGGCCAGCCGGGCCAGGGCACCTCGACACGCGACATGCGCCGTATGCCGTCCCGTCGCCGCAACCAGGTCGACCCCCTCGCACTGCGGCCAGGCGACTACGTCGTGCACGAGCAGCACGGAGTCGGCCGGTTCGTCGAGATGGTGCAGCGGACCGTGGGCGGGGCCACCCGCGAGTACCTCGTCATCGAGTATGCCGCGAGCAAGCGTGGGCAGCCGCCCGACCGGCTCTACGTGCCGACCGACCAGCTCGACCAGGTGACCAAGTACGTCGGAGGCGAGGCGCCGACGATCAACCGGCTCGGTGGCTCCGACTGGCACAAGACCAAGGCCCGGGCCCGGCGTTACGTCAAGCAGATCGCCGCCGACCTCATCCGCCTCTACAGCGCCCGGATGGCCACCACGGGCCACGCCTTCGCCCCGGACACCCCGTGGCAGCGGGAGCTGTAGAGGCGGATGAGGTCGGCGGCGATCTGCTTGACGTACCGGCGGGCCCGGGCCTTGGTCTTGTGCCAGTCCGAGCCGCCGAGCCGGTTGATCGTCGGGGCCTCGCCGCCGACGTACTTGGTCACCTGGTCGAGCTGGTCGGTCGGCACATACAGCCGGTCGGCAGGCTGGCCACGCTTGCTCGCGGCATACTCGATGACGAGGTACTCCCTCGTGGCTCCGCCCACGGTCCGCTGCACCATCTCGACGAACCTGCCCACCCCGTGCTGCTCGTGGACGACGTAGTCGCCGCCGCGCAGCGCAAGGGGGTCGACCTGGTTGCGGCGGCGGGACGGCATCCGGCGCATGTCGCGCGTGGAGCTGCCCTGGCCGGGCTGGCCGGTGAGGTCGAGCTCCGTGACGACGGCGAGCTTCTCGCTCTCGTGCAGGAAGCCCCGGCCGAGCGAGCCGATGGCCAGGTGGACGCGGCCCGGCTCGAGCGTGTCCGCGTCACGCGCCGCAGCGAGGTCGTGGTCGGCGAGGATCTCGCGCACCCGTTTGGCCAAGCCGGGCCCCTCCGTGACGACGAGGACGGTCCACCCGTCGTTGACCCAGGACTTGAACGCGGCGACCGCCGCCTCGGTGTCGCCCCGGAACGCCGGCACGTCGCTCGTGCCGAGGTCGATGTGCTCGGTCTCGTCGTCGCTGTTTTCGGTGAGCTCGGTGTCGGTGCGGTAGGCCGTGAGGCTCCACCACGGCATACCGAGGCTTCGGGCGTGGTCGCGCAGCTGGGCGAGGGTCCAGTGCGAGGCGGTGCCGAGCTGGGTCTGCAGGTCGATCGGGACATCCTTGCCCGCCGCCGCCGCGAGCCAGGACGCCTCGAGGAACTCGTGGCTCGTGGCGACGACGTCGTGGGCGCGGGTGCGGACGCGTTCGGGCTCGTTGACGACGACGAGGGTGCCCTGGGGCAGCACGTCGAGCAGGGTCTCCATGCCGTCGGCGAGCGCGGGGCTCAGCGACTCCATACCTTCTGCGGCGATGCCTTCGGCAACCTTGCCGAGCAGGTCTGCCACGCCTGGGAGTTGGGGGGCGAGCTCGTGGGCGCGCTCGCGCACCTGGGGGGTGAGCAGCAGCTCCCGGCAGGGCGGCGCCCAGAGGCCGTGTTCGGCGATCTCCAGGCTGCGCTGGTCGGCAACCTTGAACCAGCGGATCTCCTCGACCGTGTCCCCCCAGAACTCGACGCGCAGGGGATGCTCTTCGGTGGGCGGGAACACGTCGAGGATGCCCCCTCGCACCGCGAAGTCCCCACGCCGCTCCACGAGGTCGGCGCGGGTGTAGGCGGCGTTGGCGAGGGCCTCGACGACCTGATCGAGCGGACGCTCGTCGCCCGCCTTGAGGGCGACCGGAGCCAGGTCGCCCAGGCCCTTGACGATGGGCTGCAGGGCGGCACGGATCGGGGTGACGACGACGAGCAGTGGCCCGTATGCCGGGTCCTGCGGGTCGGGGTGGGTCAGGCGCCTGAGGACGGCGAGGCGGCGGCCGACGGTGTCGGAGCGGGGGCTGAGGCGCTCGTGCGGGAGCGTCTCCCAGCTCGGGAACGTGGCGACGGCGTTGGGGCCGAGGTAGCAGCCGAGCGCTTGGGTGAGATCCTCCGCTTCGCGGGTTGTCGCCGAGATGACGAGGATTGGTGGCCGCTTGGTCCGGTGCGCGGCGTTCGGTGACGTTGCGTCCGGCTGTACCAGTGCATCGGCGAGGATGGCGACGATCGGTGGGCGGCCACCTGGAGCCACGGCAACGTCAACCAGGGGCGCCGCCGTTTCGCGCGCGTCCGTTAAGGAGGAACCGGATGGGCTTGTCGCCCACGCCCGCAGGACGGCCGAAAGTCGGGCGTCGGTGGTGAAGGTCATCGGCTCGGTTCGGGGACGTGGTTCATCGGTTCGATTCGTGGGCGGCGGCATCGGTTCCATTGGTCGAAGGGCAGCACAACTGACCCGGAACGCACCGCGGGTCGGGCTGCCGAGCCGACAGGCAGCCTACGCGCTCGCCTCGAGCAACCGGGCCGCGTCCCCTTGCGAGTGCGGGCTAGCCGTTGTCTTCTGCCACGGGGTGCAGCTCTGCTGTCGCCGGCCCCCCCGTGACGGGCTTGGGCCGAACGTCTGCCGTGACATCGGTGCATGCCGCCTGGACTGGCAGGAAGGCGGACACCACCCCCACCGTCACCGCGGCAGCACCGGCAATCAGAACAAACGACGCAGCAAGCACGCCGGCCACGCCGGTGGCGGTCCCCGCCCCCACAGCGCCCATCCATGCGGCTACTCCGACAAGGACCAGGACAACGGCGCCGCCACAGGCGAGCACCGCGGGGGTGGCGGGCTGGCCCGCTCGTTGCGTGGCCGGCATACCAGCTGAGTTTCTTGATCGGCTCCTCGCGCCGACCGCGGCAAACGCTGCCACGCCCCACGCGCCGCAGATGAACATCGGCACGAGAACCTCACCTAGCGTGTGCCATCGACTCAGCAGGATGGCGATCGACAGGGCGGACAGGAACGCCCATGCCGACCCGATCGCGAAGCGCTGAGGGCGACGGGGCGCGAGGAACAACACCGCCAAGCACGTCGCCGCGGCCACCGCGACGTGGCCACTGAGGTTGCCTCCGGCTCCCGCTGGCAGGCTGACGAAAGGCAGCACCGGATGCTTGAGGGCCTGCACCGTCCCGTTTGCCCCAACAAGAAGCACCACAGCCGTCCAGGCGTCGCGACTGCGCCCGTTACGAAAGGCGATCCCAACGGCGAGGACGCAGACGAGCAGCAGCGCCGGAATCGCTAGGTAGGCCAACCCTCCTCGCATGACGTGCCAGACCCCATCAGCGAGGGGAGCGACGGCGGACGTAACCGTGCCATTCCACGCCTGCCCAGTGCTCGTCCACAGCAGGCTGGGGGATAGCGACCCGACCACCATCAATAGGCACGCCACGCCGACGACCCAGACTGGCCTCCGGTGTCCGCCGTGGGTGCCGGTAGCGGATTGTCGTGGCACCAGGTAAGAGTAGGTGCCGCCTCGATCCGCGGAGAGCCAGTTCGGCAACTCATACTGATCTGCGGCTTACGCACTTTGTCCAAGCCGCTGATCGCCACCGGCGGACTCGGTAGCATGGGCTCAGTGGCGGCTGGGGGGTCCGGCGGTCGAAGCGTCGGGTCAGTGCCATGATCCGGGAAGGTTGGCTACAGGTAACGATGCCCATGACCAATGCAGGCACGTCCACCTGGGTGACAGCTGACTTAGCAGTTGAGCCGCGCTTCAACCAGGATCCCACGCGG
>JBIOUP010000079.1:0-2182 GCA_044867305.1 Dermatophilaceae bacterium | reverse complement strand
GATGCCGAAGATGCGCCGCTCCATCGCCCCAGCCTAGTTCGGCTTCCGGTGCAGGCCCGACCAACTCCACGAGTTTGTTCCGGCTCCACGATGCATCGTGAAGCAAGCACAACGTCCTGGAGTTTGCTACGTAGGTCTGCGAACGGTGGCGTCGCCGGGGCATCGGCCCGTCAGGTGTCCGCTGGTCCGGGCTCGCCGGCAGGGGGACGCTCGGTGCCCGGCGTCGGGTCCGTGCCGGGGCGATGGTCGGCAGCGTGGTCGTCGTCGGCTGACCTGGGTATCTCCCCGCTGAGAGTGTCGTGATGACCGGGGACACTCTCGTCTGACTCGGGGGCGTGCGCCGTGGGGCTTTCGGAATTGAGTAAGTCGGCGAGCAACGGTCCGACGATGCGGCGGAACGCGCGGCGCGGGCGGTGCCGGTCCAGCACCGCGACCTCGAGCTGGTCAGGGGTGAGGGTGCGAGGCGGCCCGCCGGCCGGGTCGACGGCCAGGGCCTGCACGGCCAGGATGAGCGCATCGCCCAGAGACAGCTCCTCGCGCCAGCGCTGCCGGAGCCACTCCTCCGCCGGCCCACTGGTGCCGCCCATGACGACGAAGCCGCGCTGGTCGGAGACCGACCCGTCGTAGGTGAGCCGGTAAATCTGGTCGTGTTCGGGCGCGTCGCCGACCTCGGCGACGCACAGCTCGATCTCGTACGGCTTGGGCTCCTGCGTGAAGACCGTGCCCAGAGTCTGCGCGTACGCGTTGGCCAGGCCGCGGGCGGTGACGTCGGAGCGGTCGTAGGAGTAGCCGCGCAGGTCGGCATACCGGATGCCGGCCACCCGCAAGTTCTCGAACTCGTAGTACATGCCGACCGCGGCGAAGGCGATCCGGTCGTAGATCTCGGAGATCTTGCGCAGGCTCTGCGGGTTCTCGGCGACGAAGGCGATGCCGCGGTCGTAGGCAAGGACGATGACCGACCGGCCCCGGGCAATGCCCTTGCGCGCGTAGTCGGCCTTGTCCTTCATGAGCTGTTCGGGCGACACGTAGAACGGCATGGTCATCGCGCACCCCCCGGGTTGCCCTGGCGCTCGGCCACGATGGACTCGCCGACGGCCGCCACCTGCTCCTCGTCCAGGAACCGCACGCCATCGATGTCGACGACCGCAACGCTGGGCCAGATGCGCCGCCCGATGTCGGGTCCTCCGGTGGCGGAGTCGTCGTCTGCTGCGTCGTAGAGCGCCTCCAGGCAGACCCGCACGGTGGTGTCCTCGGCCATGCCCGGGCGCCACAGCTTCTTGAGCGCGCCGCGGGCGAAGACCGAGCCGGACCCGATCGAGTGGTGGTCCTTCTCGGGGTAGCAGCCGCCGGTGACGTCGTAGGAGTAGACCCGGCCTCGACGCTCGTCGAGGTCGAAGCCTCCGAACACCGGCACGACCGCCAGCCCCTGCATCGCCAGGCTGAGATTGCCCCTGATCATCGTGGCGAGGCGGTTGGCCTTGCCGTCGATGGACATCAGCGCGCCCTCGATCTTCTCGTAGTGCTCCAGCTCCACCTGGTACAGCTTCACCAGTTCGACGGCAACTCCCGCCGTGCCGGCGATGCCGACGACGGAGTACTCGTCCGCCGCAAACACCTTCTCCATGTCACGGTTGGCGATGAGGTTGCCCATCGTGGCCCTGCGGTCGCCCGCGACCACCAGCCCACCGGCATACTCGGCGGCGACGATCGTCGTGCCGTGCGGTGCGTCCACGGTGATCCCGGCCGGCAGGGGCCTGGCGCCCGGCAGCAGCTGGGGCGCCACCCCGGCGAGGAAGTCGGTGAACGAAGAGCTACCAGGACGCGTGTATGCCGTGGGCAGGCGTCCGTCGCCCTCCGAGCCTGCGGTCATTGGCTGGTCCCGGGCCGGGCTGCGACATCGGACCACCCGGCGGCCCTCTGGGTCACTGGCCGCCCTTCTGCACGAAACTGCGCACGAACTCCTCCGCGTTGCTTTCCAGCACACCGTCGATCTCGTCGAGCACGCTGTCGATGTCGTCGTCGAGCCCTTCCTTGCGCACCGTCACCTCAGGCGCGGCCTCCGGCGTGTCGTCCGGATCGCTCTCCCGACGCTGCGGGCGGCTCTGCTCCTTGCTGGCCATGGTTGCCTCCAGGTTGCTTCGGGGTTCTGCTACCAAAGGTGCACCCCGCTGCGGGCGTAGAT
>JBIOUP010000078.1:0-4419 GCA_044867305.1 Dermatophilaceae bacterium | reverse complement strand
ACGTGCGAGACGATGTGTCGGATGATGTCAGGCGGCAGCCGTGGAAGGTGTGACCGTCTTGTTGCGACATGCCAGACAACTTTCGCGACCGGTCGAGAAGTCGTGACCCAATCGTTGTATTGACCTCTTGTATTCAACGCTTGACGCCAATAAGGGTGGGGAGTTGACATCGAGAAGCCAGAGCCGCTTCATCGTGGAGCGGTGCCACTTGGTCACAGGAGACTACATGAACACTCGATTTACCCGCCTTGCCGGAGCCGCTCTCGTGCTCGGGGTGTCGACCGCTGCGGTCACCGCCTGCAGCAGTAGCAGTAGCAGCAGCGGCGGGACCGCCTCAGGTAGCGCCTCATCCGGCGGTGCCAAGAAGATCGCCCTCCTGCTCCCAGAGACCAAGACGGCGCGGTACGAGGCGTTCGACAAGCCGATGTTCGAGTCTGCCGTCAAATCGTCTTGCCCGGACTGCACGGTGCTCTACAGCAACGCTGCTCAGGATGTCGCCAAGCAGCAACAGCAGGCCGAGGCTGCCCTCACGCAGGGTGCCAACGTCCTGGTGCTCGACGCCGTCGACGGCAAGGCAGCGACCACCATCGTGTCCAGCGCCAAGGCCCGAGGAGTGCCGGTGGTCGCTTACGACCGCTTCGTTGCCGGTTCGGACTTCTACATCTCCTTCGACAACGAGAAGGTCGGCAAGCTGCAGGGCACCGGCCTGGTTGCCGCGATGAAGGATGCCGGCAAGACCTCCGGCGACATCGTCATGATCAACGGTTCGCCGACCGATGCCAACGCCGCCGACTTCAAGAAGGGCGCCCACAGCGTCATCGACGCCAGCGGGTACAAGGTCGTCGCCGAGTACGACACCCCCGACTGGAGCCCGGACAAGGCCCAGCAGTTCATGGAGTCCAAGGTCGCCTCGGTCAAGTCCACCCTGGTCGGCGTGTATGCCGCAAACGACGGCACCGGCGGGGGCGCGATCGCCGCGCTCAAGGCCGGCGGCGTCAACCCCCTGCCCCCGGTGACCGGCCAGGACGCCGAGCTGGCAGCGATCCAGCGGATCATCGCCGGCGACCAGGCCCTGACCATCTACAAGGCGATCAAGCCCGAGGCCGACGGCGCGGCCAAGGCCGCTCTGGCATTGGCGAACAAGAGCCAGCCGCAGGCCTCGACGACCAAGGAGAGCGTGGCGGCGATCCTGCTCGAGCCGGTCATCGTGACCAAGGGGAACGTGAAGGACACGGTGGTCAAGGACGGGTTCTACCGGGTGTCCGACATCTGCACGCCTGACTTCGCGAAGGCTTGCGCCGCGGCGGCCCTCAGCTGACCGAGCCCTCAGGAAGGACCCCTCACACAGGAGGAAGTCGACGATGACCACCACCTCCGCGGCGCCGCCCGTGCTGTCCATGACCCGAGTCTCGAAACGCTTCGGTGCCGTTCAGGCTCTCAAGGACATCGACTTCGACGTGCACGCCGGGGAGGTGGTGGCTCTTGTCGGCGACAACGGCGCGGGCAAGTCCACCCTCGTCAAGGCCATTGCCGGGGTGTACCACCCCGACGAAGGCACCATGATCTTCGACGGGAAGAAGGTGAACATCGGCTCACCCGCCGAGGCTCAGCGGCTCGGCATCGCAACCGTCTACCAGGATCTCGCCCTGTGCGACAACCTCGACGTCGTCGGCAACCTCTTCCTGGGCAGCGAGCTGCTCCGGGGGCGGGCCCTCGACGAGGTCACCATGGAGAAGGAGGCCTGGCGCCTGCTCCGCGAGCTCAGCGCCAAGATCCCCAGTGTTCGCATCGCCGTAGCCAGCCTCTCCGGTGGACAGCGCCAGACCGTCGCGATCGCCAGGTCGCTGCTTGGCAAGCCCAAGGTGGTCATGCTCGACGAGCCGACCGCCGCCCTCGGCGTTGCCCAGACTGCCGAGGTGCTCAACCTTGTGGAACGGCTGCGGGAGAACGGCCTGGGAGTCATCATGATCAGCCACAACATGTCCGACGTCATGGCGGTCGCCGACCGCGTCGTGGTGTTGCGACTCGGCCGCAACAACGGTGAGTTCCTCGTGCGGGAGACCACCAGCCAGCAGATCATCGCGGCCATCACCGGCGCGACGAGCAACCCCGTGTCAGAGCGTGCCGCCCGTGGGCACGTCGAGGAGGAGCTGACATGAGCGCGCACGAGCCTCGTCCCGGCGGTGGCGTCGAGGACGGCTCGGCGATGGCCGTCAAGAGCGCCCCCGCCGAGGACGTCGAGTCCGCCGAGGCGCTGCCCGCCGACTTGCAAGACGAGCGGCTCATCGCCAGCCAAGGCGTGCGCGGCTGGCTTTCGGCCAGCCTGTCCCGGTTGCGATCCGGTGATCTCGGCTCCCTGCCGGTCATCGTCGGCCTCATCATCATCTGGGCCATCTTCCAGGCGCTCAACCCGGCCTTCCTGTCGGCCGGCAACCTGGTCAACCTCACCCTGCAGAGCGCAGCGGTCGGCACGATCGCCGTCGGGATCGTCCTGGTCCTGCTCCTCGGCGAGATCGACCTGTCCGTCGGATCGATGAGCGGGCTCGCCGCGGCGATTCTGGCCGTCACCTTCGTCAACAGCGAGTGGCCTCCTGGTGTCGCCGTCCTCGTCGCCTTGGCCTCAGGCGCCGTGGTCGGCCTCTTCTACGGGGCCGTGTACAACCGGTTCGGCGTCCCGAGCTTCGTCATCACCCTGGCTGGGCTGCTCGCCCTCTTGGGTATGCAGCTGCTCGTCCTGGGCAAGCTCGGCACCATCAACGTGCCGTTCACGTCGATCATCGTGCAGTTCGCCAACGGCCGGTTCCTGCCCGCGTGGCTGTCCTACCTGCTCGCCATCCTCACGGCGCTGGTGTACCTGCTGACCCGCATTCGTGTGAACGGGCAACGCGCAGCGGCCGGTCTGTCGACCATGCCCGTTGGCATGGTCTTGGTCCGTGCCGTCCTGCTGGCAGCCCTGCTGATCGTGGCGGCCTGGGTGCTCAACCGCGACCGAGGCGTGTCGTACATGGTCCTGACCTTCCTCGTCCTCGTGGTGCTCATGGACCTGGCGATCCGGCGAACGCGGTGGGGCCGCTCGGTCATGGCCGTCGGCGGCAACGTCGAGGCCGCCCGCCGGGCTGGCATCAACGTGTCCCGGATCTACCTGTCGGTCTTCACCTTGTGCGCGACATTTGCGGCGCTCGGCGGAGTGTTCCTTGCCGCTCGCGGCGCCTCGGCCAGCCAGTCAACCGGCGGCGCGGACACCAACCTCAACGCCATCGCGTCGGCTGTCATCGGCGGGACGAGCCTGTTCGGAGGCCGTGGCTCGGCATACTCGGCGCTGCTCGGCATTCTGGTCATCCAGTCGATCTCCAACGGCCTGGACCTGCTCAGCGTGGAGTCCGCGGTTCGCTACATGGTCACCGGTGGCGTGCTGCTGCTCGCGGTCATCATCGACAGCCTGAGCCGGCGCAGCCGGGCGGCCCACGGCCGCGCATAGACCCAACGGCTCGTCAGCGCGTTGGCGTAGCGCCCTGCTTGGCAAGGAAGCGCAACCGGGCGACGCGTGCGTCCCAGGCGTACACGACGGCCGTGTCGGCGAAGCGGTCGTGCCAGGCGCGATGACGCGGGTCGGTGATGATGCCGACCAGGCCGAGGCCGAAGGCCAGCAGGCTCAGCGGGAGGGTCACGGTGCGGACGAACGCGCGCCTCGGGCGCAGGTGCGAGCCGTCGGACTGGACCACTCGGATCCCGACGACCGCCATGCCGAGACTCCGACCGCTCACCGACCACGGATAGCAGAACCACAGGAAGTACCACAGCGCCGCGACGCCAGCACTCACCACGGGGTAGCTCGAGAGCCGGAAGTCGAGCCCGGTAACCAGCCCCACGGCATACCCGAAGACCGCTACGCCGGCGCTGAAGATCGCGGTCGAGGCGGTCGCGTCGACCGCGTAGGCGGCCAACCGCGTGACTCCGCCCGCATAGTGGCCTTGGCGGCTGACGTCGCGATCTGCGGCCTCGACCTCCGCCGGGGCTGGGGCGTCCACTTCGGTGTCGGGGACCAGCATCGCAGGGCCGGCCGGTAGGCCGGTGGTCCGGCGCCGCAGGAGGCGGTTTGTCGCGTGCATCATCAGGGCGTCGAGCCCGACGCCCTGACTGCGGACGGCGTCGAGGGCCTCTGTGGCCACCCCGGACGTCGACTTGGCAACGATCGCCCCCAACTCGGTCCTGGCGATGAGGGCGTCCACGTCGACCTTGGCGACGAGCTCGTTCACGTCCACGCGATCGATGAGAGCATCGACGTCCACCCGGGCAAGGAGGCGGTCCGGGTCCACTCGGTCGAGCAGCCGGTCGGGATCCACCCGGTCGAGCAGCCGGTCGACGTCCACCCGGTCGAGCAGCCGGTCGACGTCGACGCGGTCCAGCAGAGCGTCGACA
>JBIOUP010000077.1:0-9325 GCA_044867305.1 Dermatophilaceae bacterium | reverse complement strand
GGGCACCCACGGCGATGACCCCGTCGCCCACGACGACGTCGGCCGAGCGGCCGAACCCGAGTGGCGACAGGTCGGTGCGCTCAGCCTTGAGCACGGCCAGGTCATAGGACGCGTCCCGCCCGACAATTGTGGCGCTGAAGGTCGTCCCGTCCGACAGGTCGACGGAGATCGCGTTGGAAGCGTTCGCCGCGGACGCGATGACGTGGTTGTTCGTGAGGATATGGCCGCCATTGTCGATGACGAAACCCGATCCGGTGCCCTGCCCGTCGGCGCCACGAATCCGGATGGTGACCACGCTGGGCAGCGCCTTGGCCGCGATCTGGGCGATGCTGCCCTCCGGGCGAGTGGTCGCCCCAGGGGCGGGGGCGGGAAGGGGTGACTGCGCCGTCGTGCCGCGCATCCGCTCGACCCCGACATAGGCCGCAGCGCCGCCGAGCAGCCCAGCGATGAGGCCGACCAGGGCGGCCAAGACCACGATGCCCCAGCCGCGGCGCCGGCCCGCGGCGCGCGGCGCTGGCTGCGTGGCCGGACCCGGGTATGCCGGGTCGGGCGAACCAGGGGGCGCTGGCGGTGGTTGGTATGCCGACCCGTAACCGGACTCGTACGGCATGGCCTGGGGAGGCTGGTAGGCCCGGGGGGTGGCCGGAGCTGAGCTGGGCGGCATACCGGTGCCATGAGCCGACAGCTGCTGCGTCGGCTGAGTGGAGAGCCGCTGGGTCGATGCCACCCCCGGCCCGGCCTCAGCAGCCGCAGCCGCGCCGACCGCGTGGGCTGGCTCTGCCGTCGAGGACGAGCCGGCCGGATCCGGGTCCGGATCGGGCCGCCCGGGATGATCGGTCATCGTCCGAAGCGCTCCGCTGGCTCGGTGGTGCGCGCCGGATGGGCCGGCCCGCGGGTCAACGACTCGACGCTACCGGGGGCGAAGGCCGCCTGCACAACGGTGCCCGACGTCAGCCCCCTGACGGGAGCGGACGAGGTGAGACTGACGGACGTCGGCGGGGCTGGGGCGGTCAGCCCCCATGCGATGGCTGCCGACGCCGACGCTGCGAAGCCAGCCAGCAAGGTCGCCCGCAGCGGAGAGCGGTGCAGGGCCGGCGCGGCCGGCGCGACAACGGGCAGGCGCAGCCCCTGCAGCGCTGCCGGCGCCACCGGCACCCGCGGGATCGAGTCGCCCCGAGAGTCCTGTCCTGAGGCGGCCCCGAGCCCGAGCAGCAGCTCCTGAAGGCTTGCCGACAAGGCCGGCCCGGGGCTGGAGCGCAGCGACGAGAGCAGTCGGCGCTCCTCGTCTGCGGATGCCCGGCATGACTGGCAGGCGACCAGATGGAGGTCGAACTCGGCCAGTGTCCCCCGGTCCAGCCGGCGGTCGACGTAGTCGCTGAGTAGCGGGCCGAGGTGGCGGCTCATCGCGTCCCCGGGATCACCCGCGCAGCAAGGGGAAGTGCGGGACGGACTGCTTTGCGCCCACCGGTGGCGCTGGCTGGCGCGGCGGGTTGGGGCGCACGATGAGCGAGGGCCTCGCGCAGCTGGGCCCGGCCACGGTGGATCCGGGAGCGGACCGTTCCGAGCTTGATGCCCAGCGTGGCAGCGATCTCTTCGTAGGACAGTCCCTCGATGTCGCACAGGACCACGGCGGCCCGGAACTCAGGCGGCAGGGCGTCGAGAGCCCGCTGGACGTCGTCATCGAAATGGTGGTCGGCATAGACCTGCTCGGGGCCGGGTTCGCGGCAGGCCATCCTGGTGGCGGCGTCCTCGGGGAGCGCGTCGAAGCGAATCCGCTGCTTGCGGCGCATCTTGTCGAGGAAGACGTTGGTGGTGATCCGGTGCAGCCAGCCCTCGAAGGTGCCCGGGGAGTAGGAGTGCAGCGACCGGAAGACCCGGATGAAGACGTCGTGGGTCAGGTCCTCGGCATCATGGGGGTTTCCCGTGAGCCGGTAGGCGAGCCGGTACACCCGCGGCGAGTGCTGGGCGACGATCTGCTCCCAGCTGGGCGGTTCCCACGTGTGCGCGGGGTCGTCCGCCGTCGAAACGGTCAGGGTGTCGGTCACGCGAGGCCTTTCAGCTGTCAACGGTAAAGACGTATCGATAGGCTCCACGGTTCCATACCGACCCATGAATCCCCTGTGCATCCCCAGTGAGCTCAATGATCCCACCCCGGTGGTCCCAGCGTGTCGATCCCAGCGTGTCGATCCCACTGTGGATCCAACTGTGTCGCCTCCTGAACAGGGAAACCATCCGGGTCGCCCCTGGTTTTCCCCTGAGCCTTGGGCGCGAACCGGGTCGCTAGGCTGGCGCCATGAGCGCACAACGGGCGAGCAGCTGGGCCTACGCGGAGGCGTTTGCCCCCGAAGGTCCCGTGATCGAGGCAGCTCGCCAGCGAGCGGAGCAGGCCGGGGGCCGGCCGGTTGGTGCCGGGGTCGGGGCCGCCCTGCGGATGCTCGCGGCCTCGGCATCGGCCAGGGCAGTCGTCGAGATCGGCACCGGCGGCGGGGTGTCTGGTCTGTGGTTGCTGGCCGGTATGCCGTCCGACGGAGTGCTCACGACGATCGACATCGAAGGTGAGCACCAGCCGGCTGCCAAGGAGGCGTTCGCCGAGGCGGGCGTGGCCCACCAGCGCACGCGCGTCATCGCCGGGCGCGCCGTCGAGGTCCTGCGCCGGATGACCGACGCCGCCTACGACCTGGTGTTCGTCGACGCCGACGCAGGGTCCTACCCGGCATACGTCGAGGAAGCCACCCGCTTGCTGCGGCGCGGAGGGCTCCTGGTCTTGAACGCAATGTTCGGCAGCGACAAGGTGGCCGATCCGGCGGCTCGCGACGAGGTGACCAAGGCGCTGCGCGAGCTGGGCAAGCTGATCCGCGACGACGAGCGCTTCCACACCGCCCTGCTGCCCGTCGGCGACGGGTTGCTCGTCGCGATCAAGCAGTAGCTGAACCGACACCGAACGCCGCAGACAGCGAATGGCCGCAGACGCGGTGAGGCCCCCGGAGCGCCTCCGGGGGCCTCACGCGATGTCGTTGGTCGGCGGTGGTTACGGGCGGTCCTGAACCCCAGCGCTGACACCGTCACACGCCGAGATGGCGTCACGCAGGGCGGCCGCCTCGTCGGGGCTCATCTCGACGACCAGACGTCCGCCGCCTTCGAGGGGCATGCGCAGCACGATGCCGCGGCCCTCCTTGGTGACCTCCAGCGGACCGTCTCCGGTCCTCGGCTTCATCGCCGCCATGGGTTCCCCTTCCTCGGATCAAGCCCGACGCGTCACCCGAGCTGCCGTGCCGTTCGGTCAGGCGGCGCACCGCGGGCCAGAGACCATTATCACGCGTCCGCGCGGCGGTAGGAAATCACCGCGCCATGAGAGCATGACCGGCATGCCCGACCAGCCCGCCGCCGCGCAGACCCCCGTCCTGCTCACCCGCGACGGGGCCGTGGCCACCGTGACGGTCAACCGGCCGGACGCGATGAACAGCCTGGATCTGCCGACGAAGGAGGCCTTGCTGACCGCACTGCGACAGGTCGCCGAGGACCGCGACGTGCGCGCCGTCGTGCTCACCGGGGCAGGGCGGGCGTTCTGCGCGGGGCAGGACCTGCGCGAGCACATCGCGGGCCTGCAGGGCGGTGACACCTCACTCGGCGTCACGGTCGAGGCACACTACAACCCCATCGTCACTCTGCTCTTCACGATGAACAAACCGGTCATCGCGGCGATCAACGGGGTGGCTGCTGGAGCCGGCGCCTCTCTTGCCATGGCCGCCGACTTCCGAATCATGGTCCAAGGCGCTGGCATGAACCTCGCCTTCGCCGGCATCGCGTTGTCCTGCGACACCGGCTCGTCGTGGCACCTGCCGCGGCTGGTGGGACTGGCCAAGGCCAAGGAGCTGTTGCTGCTCCCGCGCACGGTTGGGGCAGACGAGTGCCTCGCTCTCGGGTTGGTGACCCGGGTGGTGTCCGCCGACGAGTTCCCGGGCGTCGTCTCCGAGCTGGCCCACCAGCTCGCGGACGGGCCGACGCTCTCCTACGGCTCGTTGCGGCGCGCCGTCCACTACAGCGCGACGCACACATTCGAGGACTCGCTTGCCAACGAGGCCGAGCTGATGACCTACACCGGCTACACCGCCGACCACCAGGCGGCCGTGGAGGCGTTCCTCGCCAAACGCAAGCCGCAGTTCCAGGGTCGCTAGCTGCTTCGGTCAGACCAACCGAGCGCTGCTGGCTCGACCCGACGAACCAACCCCGCAGCGGCGGCCCGCGCCTAGGGCGCCCAGTCGGTGGGCGGCGTGAACAGCCACAGAACGGTGACCCATTTCCACTGCAGGACGAGGAAGAGGGCCGCCAGCAGGACAACCCTGGGCCACATGGGCACCAATGGCGGGCGTGGCCGCTCTGCCCAGCCGGCGCCGATCATGACCGCCAGGTAAGGGAACATCATGAGCAGGTAGCGGGGGGTGCTCGTGCCGGGACCCTGCGCGACCATGACGTACGCGGCATACGCCAACGGCCAGACCCGCAGCTCCAAGCCCAGCGCCCGCGACCACGGCCCGGCCGACATGGCCGGCAGAGCGACGACGACACCGGCCAGCAGCACCAGGCCCGTCGCACCGAGGTACCACCCGGTGGTGGTGATCCACGGCGTCAGCCACCGAACCTGCCCGCCCGGGGACCAGGCACCCATGGTGTCGGTGTATGCCGTGAACCGGCCGGTGCCCAGCCACGCGATCACCGGCCAGAGCAGGCCGGCAACCCCACAGCCGACCAGGGCGGCCCCGGCGCAGAGGACCTCACGACGCTCCAACGGCTCGGACTCCCGTCGCCGCCAGCGCAGGGCGACCGCGACCAGGGTGACCACGGCCAACGGGACAGCGATCGGGTGGGTCAGCCCGATGAGCACCGCCAACCCCGTTGCGAACAGCCATCGCTCGTGCGCGATAGCCCACAGGTACCCGCACAGCAGCAGGATCGCCAGTGACTCGGTGTAGGCCACTTGGAGGGCCGGGGAAGCCGGGAAGACGGCATACAGGCCGACGACCGCCAGCGCAGCACGGTCCCCGATCCGCTCGGCGAGCAGTCGCGCCATGACCACGGCGGCGGCGAACCCGAGTAGCAGCGCCAGTGTCGAGCCGACGACGGCGAACGGCAGGCCGGTGAGCCACATGAACAGCTTGGCCAGCATCGGGAAGAGCGGGTAGAAGGCCCACTGGTTCTGGGTGACATGTCCTGAGGCGTCCGTCGGCAGCATGCCGGGATAGCCGTACTCGGCGATCGTCTGGTACCACTCGCCGTCCCAGATCGCGGTGAAGCCGAAGTAGCCCACCCGCGTCCCCCCCGTCATGGGGGCGGGAAGCTGCTCGGGTGCCGTCACCGCGAGCAGAACTGCGCTGATGATCCGCGTGACGGCGTAGAGAAGGATGACCTGCCAGGTGAGTGTCGTCCACCAGGCCGCCCGCTTCGGGGCAGCCAGCGGGGCGGCCACCCGTGAGGACATGGGCGCATCCTACGGCGGACCGCCCGCGCCAACGTCAGCTCGGGTGAAGTCAACCACCCTCGAAAGGTCCGTCAGTGCTGCTCAACGGCCTTGGCTACGGCGTTGCTGACGGCGTTGGCGGGGGCTGGCGGGGGCTGGCGCGCGCTTTACCTCGTTGTGATGTCGCGCCTGCGGAATCCGACCAGGCCGATCACGACCAGGACCGCCGCAATGCCCGACACGAGCAGGATCGGTGTCCAGGCGAGTTGCTCTGCGGGCAGCTGCGGGAGCGGGGAGAACGGGGTGGAATCGAGCACCCGCTGGGGCAGGTCCAGCAACAGACCGAACCACAGCACGAACACCGACCAGCCGAGCACCATCCACGGCAGCACACTGAGCCTGGGCACCCAGCCGTAGACGGTCATGGCGATGCCGACGAGCAGCCATAGTCCGGGCGAAAGGGCAAGGGCGCCACCCCCGATCTGGAAGATGCTCGTCGCGGGGCCGCTCGAGAGAGCCTGCGGCAGCGCCATGAACGCCCCGGCCAGACCGAGCAGCACGGTCGGCACCACCAGAGCCGGAATGAGGTGGCTGACGGCCAGGTTGGTGCGCGCCGTTGCGGTGGCGAGCAGAACCTCGGAACGGCCCTGGTCTTCCTCGTGCCACAGCCGGCCGAAGATCTGCAAGGCGAGCACGCCGATGACCACGACCATGATGCCGAGCATCGCCACGTAGAACGCATCCTGCAGCGCCTGGGCGCCGCCGCCCATCCGGCGGAACATCTCGGCGACCGCCGGGTTGTCGACCACGATCTGATCAACCGAGACCGCCAGCGAGCCGATCGCCACGCTGAAGACGACGACCCCCACCGACCACCCGAGGATGCTCCCCCGGTGCAGTCGCCAGGCCAGCCCGGTCGCCGACGACAAGCCCGGCGCGGCATCCGCCCGCCCGGGTCGGGCAGCGCGCAGCCCCGCGCCGTGGTCGCGCAGGCTCTCCAGCCGGAAGGCGAGCGCGATCAAACCGGCGGTCAGCAAGACCGGCAGGACGAGCACCCACCAGCGCTCCGCGGCATACGGGCGGGCCAGGGCGGCCCACTCGACCGGCGAGAGCCATTGCAGCACCGACGTGAGCGGGGTTTGCGGTGACCCGTCGGCAACGGCGCGCACGAGGTAGGCAGCACCGAGAACGGCCATCGCCATGCCACGTGCCGTACGCGCGGACTCGGTGACTTGCGCAGCGACGGCGCCGACCCCGACAAAGACCGCGCCGGTGAGGCCGATGCCCAGACCGATGGCGAGGGCGCCCGACACCGGGGGCGCGGAGCGCGCCAGGCTGGCAGCGATGAGCAGGGCGAGGAGCAGGCACCCGGCCAACCCGACGATGATCCCGGCCGCGAGTGGGGTATGCCGGCCCACCGCGCCTGAGCGCAACAGCTCGGTGCGCCCGTCCTCTTCCTCGGCGCGGGTGGCGCGGATGACGCCCAGGGCGGCCATGACGCCCGCAGCGGCCGCAGCGAACGTGCCGACGCGCCACATGGCGAAGCCGCCAGCGTTGAGCAGGTCGAAGGGCGGCCCCAGCATGGCCCGCATGGTGGGGTTGGCCGCCAAGGCCGCCGTGGTCAGACGGCCGACTTCGGTGTTCGGCACCAGCTCGGCGTACCGCGCCACGGTACTCGGCAGAACGACCCAAATCGCGAGAATCCAGACCAGCCAGAACCACCGGCTGCGCCGGATGGCTAGGCGAGTCACCAACCCGAGCCCTGCCAGTGCCCCCGCCCGCTCGGAGGTGCTCGTCGGAGTCTGCGGCGCAAGGACGCTGGTCATGCCGACTCCCGCTCCTCGTCGCGGTCGTAGTGGCGCAGGAACAGCTCTTCCAGGGTTGGCGGTGAGCTGACCAGTGAGTGCACGCCCACCGAGCTGAGGCAGGTCAGCAACGCGGTGAGGGCCGTGTCGTCGACCTGGCAGGTGAGGCGCGGCCCGTCCACCACGACGTCGTGGACGCCCGGTAGTGCGGCGACCTCTTGCGGAGCTGCTCCGGCCATCACGGCGACGACCTGGGTGCGGGTGAGGTGGCGAAGGTCGGCCATGGTGCCGGTCTCGACGATCCGGCCGGCCTTGATGATGCTGACGTGGTCGCAGAGCTCCTCGACCTCGGACAGGATGTGGCTGGACAGCAGCACGGTGCGGCCGCTGCTTCGTTCGGCGCGGATGTAGTCGCTGAAGACCCGCTCCATGAGTGGGTCCAGCCCGCTCGTGGGTTCGTCGAGCAGGAGCAGCTCGACGTCTGAGGCGAGGGCGGCGACCAGGGCGACTTTCTGTCGGTTCCCCTTGGAGTAGGAGCGGCCCTTTTTTCGGGGATCGAGGTCGAATCGCTCGATGAGCTCGGCCCGCCGCCGCGGGTCGAGGCCGCCGCGGGCCCGCCCAAGCAGGTCGATCGCCTCGCCGCCGGTGAGGTTGGGCCAGAGGTTGACGTCGCCCGGAACATAGGCCAGCCGCCGGTGCAGGGTAGGCGCGTCGTTCCATGGGTCCCCGCCCAGCAGGGTCGCGGTGCCGCCGTCAGTGCGCAGCAGGCCGAGCAGAACGCGGATCGTCGTGGTCTTGCCTGACCCGTTGGGGCCCAGGAAGCCGTGCACCTGGCCGGTTTGGACCGTCATGGTGAGCCCATCCAGGGCAACGGTGCTCCCGAAGCGCTTGGTGACGCGGTGGGTTTCGATGGCTGCAGGGGCAGTCGTGGTGAGGTGACTCGTGGTCATGCTTGGGACGCTACGCTTCTTTCGCAATGTTGTGAAGTCTCTGTTGCTTGTGACTTGTATGAACTTCCATTAGAGTGCAGATGTGGTGGATCGCGGCGAGCACCCGGGCGCCGAGTTCGTCGAGCGCTTCGCCGACTCCCTGGTCCTCGCTGGTATGCCGCGTATGCCCAGCCGCGTGCTGGCCTTGCTGACCGCCACCGACGACGGCCGGCTCACCGCGTCAGAGATCGGGCAGGCCCTCCACGCCAGCCCCGCCGCCGTGTCCGGAGCGGTTCGCTACCTCGAGCAGGTCAACCTGCTGCGACGCACGCGGGAACGCGGCTCCAGGCGCGACCACTTCGTCCTCGGCGACGACCTGTGGTACCAGAACATCGCCGGCCGGATGGGCCTGGTGCAGGCCTGGGCCGGGTTGATGCGGGAGGGCGCCGAGGCCGTCGGTCCGGACAGCCGGGCAGGGCACCGCTTGCTGGAGAGCGCTGGGTTCTTCGAGTTCCTGTTGCAGGAGGTGCCCAAGGCGATGGAGCGGTGGCTCCAGCAGCGCCACGGTCACCGGCCGCGGACGTCCGCCTGAGGGGTCGGCCTCGCAGGCACGTGTTCGGATTACTGCGGAAGATCGTCCACGTCCCCCAGGGTGGGGGATCTTCCGCAGTGTCGACTCACTGAGCGCCGCGCGAGCGGTGGCAGCCGGACAGGTGGTCGTCGACCAGGCCACACGCCTGCATCGTGGCGTACATGGTCGTCGGCCCCACGAACCCGAAGCCGTGGCTCTTGAGCGCCTTCGCCAAGGCCGCCGCCTCCGGCGAGGTGGCGCGCACGTCGGCGCGCGACTGGGGAGGGACGTGCTGCCGCGGCGCATGACGCCACACCAGCTCGTCGAGCCCACCGTGCTCCCGCAGCGCAACGACGGCCCGGGCATTGCTGATCGCCGCATCGATCTTGCGCACGTTGCGCACGATGCGACGGTCGGCCAGCAACGCCGACCGCTCGGGCTCGCCGAAGGCCGCCACCACATCAGCGTCGAAGCCGTGGAACGCCGCCCGGAAGCCTTCTCGACGGCGCAGGATCGTCAGCCAGGACAGCCCGGCCTGGAATGCCTCGAGGGTGAGCCGCTCGTA
>JBIOUP010000076.1:0-7203 GCA_044867305.1 Dermatophilaceae bacterium | reverse complement strand
TGGAAGTAGTGGTCCATGACCGAGAGGTTGTCGGCGCCGATGTCCTCGGCGGCCCACGCGGTGCGGGCAAGTGTGTCGCCGAGTGCCTCCGGGGCGCCGGGGAGGGTGAAGTTGATGATGTGGAATCCGAGCCTCATGAGTTTCCTATTCGCACGCGAGAAGTCAGTAGATGTCGTTAATCCGGTTCCATGACAGCAGCCCTGGGTCCTCTCGCCGGGGCTAGAGGTACTGGCCGGTCGGGCCGGTGATGCCTGGCTGGTGGCCGGCGTCGGGCCCTCGTCCCGGGCCACCCGGCATACCCTGGGCGCCTTGGGGATGGCCGGGGGGCAGCGCGCGCCGCATTCCGGCCAGCTGCTGCTGCGCGGCCATCTGCTGGGCGACCAGGGCGGTCTGGATGCCGTGGAACAGCCCTTCCAGCCAGCCGACGAGCTGGGCCTGGGCGATGCGCAGCTCGGCGTCCGAGGGCGCGTCGTCAGCGAACGGCAGGGCGATCCGGTCCAGCTCGTCCACCAGCTCGGGAGCCAGCCCGTCCTTGAGCTCGGCGATCGATCGCTTGTGGATCTCCGCCAGCCGGGAGCGGCCAGCCGCATCGAGGGGGGCGTTGCGGACCTCGTCGAGGAGGTTCTTGATCATGGCGCCGATCCGCATGACCTTCGCCGGCTGCTCGACGAGATCGGCCGGGTTCTCGGGCTCGGCGGACTCGTCCTTGCGGCGGGGTTCGGCCACGCCCATCCCCTCGGGGGTGATGACGACCACGCGGTTCTCTTCAGGCTGCTGGCGTGGCTGCTCGGTCTGCTCGGTCACGCCCTCCATCTTGCCTCACGGCGCAGGCGTCCGAACGCGGGAGAGCTCCCGCCGCCCGGCCACGGTCTCAAGGGCGAGCACTATGCCGATGCCTACCGCCGTCCCGGCCAGGTTGGTGATGACGTCGTTGCCTGCGCACGAGCGGTCGGTGAACAGAGCCTGGTAGGACTCCGTCGCGACCGTGAGGACCAAACCAACCAGCAGCGCCACCCAGCGGCGCCGGGTCAGCGTCGCCGCGAGCGCCATACCGAGCGGCACGTAGAGCACGAGATTGGGCAGGGCGTCGTAGAAGATGCCGTAGAGACCGTAGGTGCGCCAGCTTCGGGCGGTCGTGACGCAGGCGTCCAGGCGCTCGGTGTTCGGCGACGCCCAGTCGATCGAGGCCTCCCGGGGCACCCAGCTCACCGCGGCGATGAGCGTGACCGCTTCTGCGATGAGCAATGCACAGAGCCAGCCGAGCCGGCATACCCGCAGCAGCCCCGCGAACAGCAGGCCACCAACGAGGAGGAGCGCGACCATCGACACCCCACCATCGCGAACCGCCCACAGCAGCGGCGCAGTACTGCGTGTGCCGGCGAGGACCACCCCGGCAACCACGACCGCACCGAGGATGAGGCCGACCACCCACGGCGACCAGCGAAGACGGTCGCGTAGCGCAACGGCAAGCAGCGCGACGAAGCTGCAGCCGATTCCGATGGCCAGGGCGAGGGACGCGCCGGGCAGACCAGCAAGGCGCACCGGTCAGGCCAGCAGGAGGATCTTGCCGATATGGGTTGACGCCTCGAGCTCCTCATGCGCCCGCACCGCCTCGGCCAACGCATAGCGGCTGTGGATGATGGGCCGGACCCGCCCGGACTCGACCATCGGCCAGACGTGCTCGCGGACGGCCGACACGATCGCCGCCTTCTCGGCGGCCGAACGCGCCCGCAGCGAGGTCGCCGCCACGCTCGCGCGCTTACGCAACAGAGCGCCCAGGTCGAGCTCGGCGCTCGTCCCACCCTGCAGGCCGATCACCACGAGCCGGCCCCCCTCGGCCAGGACGTCGACGTTGCGGGCGAGGTACTTGGCCCCCATGTTGTCCAGGATGACGTCGGCGCCGTGGCCGTCTGTCTGCTCCTTGACCGCCCCGACGAAGTCGGCCTCGCGGTAGTTGACGAGGATCTCGGCCCCGAGCGAGCGGCAGACGTCCAGCTTCTCGGCACTACCGGCCGTGACAGCCACCCGTGCGCCGACCACGCGGGCCAGCTGGATCGCCATGGTGCCCACCCCGGACGAGCCGCCATGCACGAGCAGGGTCTCACCGGCGCGCAGCCCAGCGGTCAGCATGATGTTGGACCAGACCGTACAGGTCACCTCGGGCAGGGCGGCGGCGTCGGCGAGGCTGACGCCGGCCGGCACGGGCAGCAGCTGCCCGGCTGGCACGGCCACTCGCTCGGCGTAACCGCCGCCGGACAGCAGGGCACACACCTCGTCGCCACGCGCCCAGCCCTGGACTCCCGGGGCGAGCCCGCTGATCCGGCCGCTCACCTCCAGGCCCGGGTATGCCGGTGCGCCCGGTGGCGGCGGGTAGAACCCCAGGCGCTGCATGACGTCTGCGCGGTTGACTCCCGCAGCGGTGACGTCGAGCAGGACCTCGCCCGGACCGGCTACCGGGTCCGGGACATCGGCCAGCACGAGTGCTTCGGGCCCGCCGGGAGCCGGGATCGTGACCGCCTTCATGGGGGCGAGCCTACGGGTGGCTCAGGTGTCGTCGGCGATGTCGGCGACGGTCGCGCCGAGCACCCGGATGACGTCGTCGCCGTCGACCGTGACCGCCACCCCGTGCGCGCCGGCGCCCATGGATACCATCCGCCCGGCCACCGAGGTGTCGGCGATGACCGGCCAGGCACGCGTCGCACCGAACGGGGTGATGGTCCCGCGGACGTAGCCGGTCGCGGCATACGCACCATCGGCGTCGGGCATGGACAAGCGCGACGTGCCGAGCTGGAGGCGCAGCTTGGGCCAGGAGAACTGCCGATCCCCCGGGACGAGCACGAAGAGGTAGTCCTCGTCGGTCCGTCGCACGACGAGGGTCTTGACGATGTCGCCGGGGCGGACGCCGCGCGCAGCGGCCGCCTCCTCCAGCGAGCCAACCGGGCCGTGCCGGGTGACGGTGTACGCGATGCCGCTTTCGCGCAAGGCTGCCAGGGCGCGGTCCTCGCCGTGGTTGTCCTGGTGCTCACCTGCCGGACCCATGGGCAGGACCCAACCACCGGCGAGGTGCCCGTGTCACCTCGACGGCTCTCGCGGCCCCGCCTGTTTCTTTGGTCGCAACTGCCTCCCACAACGGCCCGCTGAATGGGAAGATGTGGTCGGACCAGGTTCGCGAGTACAAGGGAGTGCTGTGACGTCCTACTGGGCCGAGTCAGCGTGGCTGCCCACTGGGCCGGCCCGCGGCGTGCGGTTCGAGGTCGAGGACGGCAGGTTCGTCAGCGTCGAGCCGCGGACCTCGCGGCGCAACGAGGACGTCCGGCTGAGGGGCACGGTGCTGCCTGGCCTGGCGAACGCCCACACCCACGTCTTCCAGCGCGCGCTGCGCGGGCGTACCCACTGCGATGCCGAAGACGTCTTCGCCTGGCGTTCCCGGATGCACGAGGTCGCCGAACGACTCACCCCGGAGAACTACCTCGCCTTGGCGCGAGCCACGTATGCCGAGATGGCCCTCGCGGGGTACACCGTCGTCGGCGAGTTCCATTACGTCCACCACGGCCCGGACGGGACCCCTTACGACGACCCCAACGCCATGGGGGCGGCGCTGGCCCAGGCCGCCGAGGAGGTGGGCATCCGCCTCACCCTCATCGACACGGCATACCTTGTCGGCGGGTTGACCGCCGCTGGCCACGTGCCCGTCGAGGGGGTGCAGCGGCGGTTCAGCGACGGGTCGACGCAGAACTGGGCGCACCGGTTCGGCCTGCTGCGCCAGACCGAGATGCTGCGGATCGGCGCGGCGATCCACTCCGTGCTGCGGGTCCCCAAGGACGCGGCTCGCGAGATCGCCGAGACGGTCGGCGAGCGGCCGCTGCACGTGTACGTCTCCGAGCAGCCCGCTGAGAACCTCGCCTGTCAGATGCACTACGGATGCTCGCCGACTGAGCTACTGGCCCAGATCGGAGCGCTCGGGCCGGAGCTGTCGGCCGTCCACGCCACCCACCTCACCGATAGCGACCTGGAGCTGCTGGCCGAGTACGAGGCGCAGGTCGTCGTGTGCCCGAGCTCCGAGCAGGACCTCGGCGACGGGATCGCCCCGGCTCGGGCTCTGGTGGACCGTGGCATCTCGATGGGCGTTGGCTCGGACCAGAACGCCGTCATCGACCCGTTCACGGAGATTCGCGAGATGGAGATGCATGAGCGCCTGCTCAGCGGGGAACGGGCCCGAGTGCCGGCTGACGCACTGGTGCGCGCGGCGACCGTCGGTGGCTACCAGTCCCTGGGGTGGTACGACGGTGGCGCGATCGCGCCGGGAATGCTCGCCGACTTCGTGACCGTCGACCTGGAGTCGGTGCGGACGGTGGGCTGCAAACCCTCGCAGGTGGTGTTCACGGCGTCGGCGGCGGACGTGCTGGACGTCGTCGTCGGCGGCAAGACCGTGGTCGAGGACGGCAAGCACGCCGTGGGCCCGGTGGCCCCCCTCATGCGGGAGGCCCTCCTGGCGCTGCGTGAGCTGACCTGAAGGCGCAGAGCGCGAGCCAGGGTTGTCTCACCGGCTCCAGCGGTCATGGTCTCACCAACCGACCGCGAGATTCCCTCATTGACCACCGGATCCGGTGGCTCATCGGGAGTTCGGTGGTTGCCACCAGTCAGCGAGCCGCCATGAGCTTCTTCAGCTGCTGGCCTCCGGCTGCCCCCCTTGCTCGGCCTTGAACTCGTCCTTCTCCTCGGCGGTCATCATCGGCTCGGGCAGGTGTCCCGCAGACTGCTCGTAGTACTCGGCGGCCTTGCGCGTCGCGGCCATCCGCGCGGCACTGACGGCCACACCGGTGAGTGCCGCGAACAGCAGTGCCTCGGGCCAGGACGTCTGCTGCGGGTGTGTCGGGTCCCCAGGTGCTGGCCGTCCGGTGGCCATCTCCCAGCCCTTGGTCACGATCTTGTGCGCAATCGTCGCGGCGATCACCGCCGCCCCCGTGCTGAGAACCCTCCACGCGAACGGACCCATGCGCTGCTCCTTACCGCATCCCGGAAGCCGACGGTCTGACTCTTGCACGCGTGGGGGGTAAAGTCATAGCACCACGACAGGGGAGCGCCCCCAGCGCTGAGAGTGCGGCACCGCCGCAGACCCTCGAACCTGATCCGGTTAGTACCGGCGAAGGGAGTCGACTCTCACCTGCCGGTCCGGCGCGCCCTGCCGGTCGGTAGCCCCTCACGCAGTTGAGGAGGGATCTTTGCCATGACGACGACACGGGCCTGGCGGGGGCCTGCCCTGGCCATGATCACCGCGCTCGGCCTGGGTGCCTGCTCCGTCTCGGGCGGCGGGACCACGGCTGCCAGCACGCAAACCCAAGCCGGCTCGACCGCCAGCCCCACGGCATACCGGTGCACCACGTCGACCGTGGTGACCGTGGCTACCCACGACTCGTTCGGGGTGTCCGACGAGCTGCTCAAGGACTTCACCGCCAAGACCGGGTGTGTCGCCACCATCGTGAAGGCCGGGGACGCCGGAGCGCTGACCAACAAGCTGGTCCTCACCAAGAGCGCACCCATCGCCGACGCGGTCTACGGCATCGACAACGCCTTCGCGAGCCGGGCGGTGAAGGAAGGCGTGCTGGCTCCCTACTCGCCCGCCTTGCCGAGCGGCGCGAGCGCTCATGCGCTGCCCGGGGCGGGTGCCGGCATGCTCGCGCCCATCGACTACGGCGATGTGTGCGTCAACGTGGACACGACGTGGTTCGCGGCCAAAGGTCTGGCCGCTCCGGTCACCCTCGATGACCTCACCAAGGCGCAGTACCGCGGCCTCTTCGTCACCCCGGGCGCGACGACGTCCAGCCCGGGCCTGGCGTTCCTGCTCGCCACGGTGGGGGCCTACGGCAAGGACGGCTGGGCGGACTACTGGCGCAAGCTGGTCGCCAACGACACCAAGATCACCGCCGGGTGGACCGACGCCTACAGCGTCGACTTCACGGCGGGCGAAGGCAAGGGCAGCCGACCCATCGTGCTGTCCTACGCGTCCTCGCCGCCGTTCACCATCCCCAAGGGCGGCACCAGCCCGACGACCGCTGCCCTGCTGGACACGTGTTTCCGCCAGGTCGAGTATGCCGGCGTCCTTGCCGGCGCGAAGAACCCGGACGGCGCCAAGGCCTTCGTCGACTTCCTGCTCAGCAAGCCGGTTCAGGAGTCGATCCCAGAGTCGATGTACGTCTTCCCGGTCGCGAGCGACGCCGCACTGCCGGCCGACTGGGCCAAGTGGGCCAAGGTCGCCGACAAGCCGTATGCCGTGTCGGCCGAAGACATCGACGCGAACCGGGAGGCCTGGCTCAAGCAGTGGACGGATGTGACCACCAAGTGAACAGACGGACGGCGTGATCCGGGACAGGGTGGGTAGCCGGACGGCCGAGGAGCGCTCGTGGCGACGCTGACCGCGCCCGACCAAGCGGCGGATCCCAGTCGTTCAGAGTCCAACCGGGCGGCCGGGCCTGGTCGTCAGCGGCGCTGGCGGGCGGGCAGCGCTTCGGCGCTGGCCCTGGCGGCGCTGGTGCCGCTGGCCTTCCTCGCGGTCTTCTTCCTCCTGCCCGTCGCGGGGATGCTCGCACGTGGGTTCCTCGGCGACGGCACCCTCGACCTCGGCGGCTTCGCCGACGTCTTCGGCCGAACCCGAACTCACCGGGTGCTGTGGTTCACGCTGTCCATGTCGGCGTCGGCGACGGTCCTCACGGCCTTGTTGGGCATTCCGGTCGCCTACGTGCTGTACCGCACCGCTCTGCCCGGCCGCCGGCTGCTGCGTGCTCTCGTCACCGTGCCGTTCGTCCTGCCGACGGTGGTCGTCGGCGTGGCCTTCCGCTCGCTGCTCGCCCCGTCGGGCCCTCTCGGCGGGTTGGGCCTCGACGGGCACTGGGCAAGCGTGCTGGCCGCCCTCGTGTTCTTCAACCTCGCTGTCATCGTGCGCACCGTCGGGTCGATCTGGGAGGGCTTCGACTCGCGGGTCGAGCAGTCCGCCGCCGCTCTGGGCGCGTCGCCCTGGACGGTGTGGCGCACGGTCACCCTGCCGGCGCTGCGGCCGGCGATCCTGTCGGGCGCCAGCGTCGTCTTTCTCTTCTGCGCCACGGCGTTCGGCGTCGTGCTCACGCTCGGGGCACTGCAGTACGGCACGGTCGAGACCGAGATCTACCTGCTCACCACCCAGCTGCTGGACCTGCGGGCCGCCGCTGT
>JBIOUP010000075.1:0-13877 GCA_044867305.1 Dermatophilaceae bacterium | reverse complement strand
GGGAACTTCTCGAACGCGAAGCGCGGCACCTTGACCACGACGTAGTCGAGCGCCGGCTCGAACGAGGCCGGCGTCTGCCGGGTGATGTCGTTCGGCACCTCGTCGAGGGTGTAGCCGATGGCCATCTTCGCGGCGATCTTGGCGATCGGGAAGCCGGTCGCCTTGGAGGCCAGCGCCGAGGAGCGCGAGACTCGGGGGTTCATCTCGATGACCAGCAACCGCCCGTCGAGTGGGTTGACCGCGAACTGGATGTTGCAGCCGCCGGTGTCGACGCCGACCTCGCGGATCACGGCGATGCCGATGTCGCGCAGCCGTTGGTACTCGCGGTCCGTGAGGGTGAGTGCGGGCGCCACCGTGATCGAGTCGCCGGTGTGCACGCCCATCGGGTCGAGGTTCTCGATGGAACAGACGACCACGACGTTGTCGGCGTGGTCGCGCATCACTTCGAGCTCGAACTCCTTCCAGCCCAGGACCGACTCCTCGAGCAGCACCTCGGTCGTCGGGCTGGCCTGCAGCCCGGCGCCGGCGATCCGGCGCAGCGCCGCCTCGTCGTGAGCCACCCCCGAGCCGAGCCCGCCCATGGTGAACGAGGGGCGTACGACCAGCGGGTAGCCCAGCTGCGCTGCGCCAGAGAGCACTTGGGTCATCGTGTGGGCAATCACTGACCGGGCGACCTCGGCGCCACAGCGCTCGACAACGCCCTTGAACGCCTGGCGGTCCTCACCGAGCCGGATCGCGTCGACGTTGGCGCCGATGACCGGGCACGCGTACTTGTCCAGCACGCCGCGCTCATGCAGGGCCATGGCGGTGTTGAGCGCGGTCTGCCCGCCGAGGGTGGCGAGCACGGCGTCGGGCCGCTCCTTGGCGATGATCTGCTCGACGACGTCGGGCGTGATCGGCTCGACGTAGGTGGCGTCGGCGAACTCCGGGTCGGTCATGATCGTCGCGGGGTTGCTGTTGACCAGCACGACCCGCACGCCTTCGTCGCGCAGCACCCGGCAGGCCTGCGTGCCCGAGTAGTCGAACTCGCAGGCCTGGCCGATGACGATCGGCCCGGAGCCGATGACCAGGACGCTGGAGATGTCCTCACGCCGCGGCATCAGCGGTTCCTGCCGGACGCGTTGGTCATGAGCTGGGTGAACCGCTCGAACAGGTACGCCGCGTCGTGTGGACCGGCCGCGGCCTCGGGGTGGTACTGCACCGAGTACGCAGGAATGTCTAGGCATTCCAGCCCCTCGACCACGTGGTCGTTGAGACATACGTGGCTGACCCGCACCTGCCCGTATGCCGTGTGCGCCGGTTCGCCGACCTCACCGTCCCAGGCGATGGCGAAGCCATGGTTGTGCGCGGTCACCTCCACCTTCCCCGTGGTGAGGTCCATGACCGGCTGGTTGATGCCTCGGTGGCCGTACTTCAGCTTGTACGTGTCCAGCCCGAGCGCACGCCCGAGCAGCTGGTTGCCGAAACAAATGCCGAAGAACGGGATTCGGCGGTCGAGCACCTGCCGCAGCAAAGTGAGATCCGCCGCCGCGGGGTCCCCGGGGCCGTTGGAGAAGAACACGCCGTCGGGCCCGTGCTCCCCCAAGGCCAGGACGTCGTCGATGCTGCTCGTCGAGGGCACCACGTGCACCTCGATCCCTGCTTGGGACATCAAGGTCGGCGTCATCCCCTTGATGCCCAGGTCGACCGCGGCCACGAGGAAGCGCCGCTGTCCGACCGGGCCGATGACGTACGGCTGAGGCGTCGTCACCTGACCGGCCAGGTCCGCTCCGGCCATCGGTGGGGCCGAGGTGACGCGCCCGAGCAGCTCGCTCACCGGCATACCGGCCGCCTGGCCCGAGAAGATGCCGACCCGCATGGCTCCGCGCTCGCGCAGGTGGCGGGTGAGCGCCCGGGTGTCGATGCCGCAGATGCCCACCACCGACTGGTCCCGCAGCTGGTCTTCCAGGGTGCCGGTCGCCCGCCAGCTCGACGGGCGCAGTGCCGGGTCGCGCACGACGTAGCCGGCCACCCAGATGCGCTGCGACTCGCCGTCCTCGTCGTTGACGCCGGTGTTGCCGATGTGCGGCGCGGTCATGACGACGACCTGGCGGTGGTAGCTCGGGTCCGTGAGCGTCTCCTGGTAGCCGGTCATCCCGGTCGCGAACACGGCCTCGCCGACCGTCTCGCCTGCAGCGCCGTAGGCCTGCCCTCGGAACTGCCGCCCGTCCTCCAGGACGAGGACGGCGGGCTCGCGGTCGACGAGCAGGCCGCTCACTGGTGCTCCTTGACGACGGGACGGCCCTGGTATGCCGTGGGCACGCCCCGCAGGTAGGTGGAGTGCACGGCGCCGTGCAAGGTGCGTCCGTGCCATGGGTTGTTGCGCGAAAGCGACTGTGAGGCAGCGGCATCGACCACGACCTGCGCGTCGGGGTCGACAAGGGTGAGGTTGGCGGGCTCGCCTTCGGCCAGCAGGCCCCCGTGATCGCCGAGCCCGGCGATCCGCGCTGGCGCCTGGGACATCACCCGGGCCACCCCGGCCCAGTCGAGGCGCCCGGGCCGCACCAGGCGCTCGGTGAGCACTGCCAAGGCAACCTCGAGGCCCAGCATGCCGAACGCGGCGTCGATGAAGGCGTGCTCCTTGTCGTGCCGGGCGTGCGGGGCGTGGTCGGTCGCGACCGCGTCGATCGTGCCGTCGGCGAGCGCCGCGGTGACCGCCTCCACGTCCTCGGCTGGCCGCAGCGGGGGGTTGACCTTGTAGACCGGGTCGTAGCCGCGCAGCAGCTCGGTGGTGAGCAGCAGATGATGGGGGGTGACCTCGGCCGTGACCGCGATCCCCTGCGCTTTGGCCCACCTGATGACCTCGACCGACCCGGCCGTGGACACATGCGCGACGTGCACCCGGGAGCCGGTATGCCGAGCGAGCAGCACATCGCGCGCCACGATCACCTCCTCGGCGACACCCGGCCAGCCGGGCAGCCCGAGCCGGCCGGACAGCTCCCCTTCGTGACAGCAGGCTTGCGCGCCGGCGAGGTCCGGGTCCTGGCTGTGCTGCGTGATGACGCCACCGAACGGCTTGACGTACTCCAGGGCTCGGCGCATGACGCGTGCGTCGGCGACGCATCGACCGTCGTCGGAGAAGACCCGCACCCGGGCGCGGGACCGGGCCATCAGGCCCAGCTCGGCCAGCTCCATACCGGCCAGGCCTGCGGTCACTGCGCCGACCGGCTGCACGTCGACCAGCCCGCTCTTGCGGCCGAGGTCGAAGATGTGCTCGGCGGCCTCAGCCGTGTCGGTGACGGGGGTCGTGTTGGCCATGGCCAGCACCGCGGTGAATCCCCCCGCCGCCGCAGCCGCGGAGCCGGTGGCGATGGTCTCGGCATCCTCGCGGCCCGGCTCGCGCAGGTGGGTGTGCAGGTCGACGAACCCGGGCAGCGCGATGAGCCCGTCGGCATCGACGACCGAGACATCCGCGCCCTTGCCGTTGCCGAGGGAGCCGACCGCGTCGATCCGCCCATCTCGAAGCAGCAGGTCGGCGAGGTCTCCGCCGAACAGCCGGGCACCCTTGAGAAGGACTGCGCTCACGCGGATGCCTCCACGGGTGCGTCCTCGCCTCCGGCCAGCAGGTGGTAGAGCACTGCCATCCGCACGGCCACCCCAGCCGAGACCTGCTCCAGCACAAGCGAGCTCGGCGCGTCGGCAGCGTCCGCGGCGATCTCCAGACCTCGGTTCATCGGACCGGGGTGCAGGATGGGCAAGTCCGGGTTCACGGCATACAGGCGGTCCAGCCGCTCGCGGGTGAGCCCGTAGCCGATGGTGTACTCGCGCGCGGTGGGGAAGTACCCGCCGCTCATCCGTTCGCGCTGCACGCGCAGCATCATCACGGCGTCCGGTGGGTCGGCCTCGTCGAACAGGACCGCATCGACGTCCCAGCTGGTGTCGAACCCGTCGGCTTTGGCCCAGGTGTCGATGCCGCTGGGCATCAGTGTCGGAGGGGCGACCGCCGTGAGCCGGGCACCGAGGGTGCGCAGGGTGATCGCGTTGGACCGGAACACCCGCGAGTGGGCCAGGTCGCCGACGATGACGACGTGCCGGCCGTCGAGGTCGCCGATGCGGCGACGCAGCGTGTAGGAGTCCAGCAGGGCCTGAGTGGGGTGCTCGTGCGTTCCGTCGCCCGCGTTGATGACGCTCGCGTCCACCCACTGGGCCACCTGATGGCACGCGCCCGAAGCACTGTGCCGGATGACGAGCGCGTCGACGGCCATGGCCGTGATGGTCAGCACCGTGTCGCGCAGCGACTCGCCCTTGGAGGCCGACGAGCCCTTGGCGCTGATGTTGATGGTGTCGGCCGACATCCACTTGCCGGCGATCTCGAACGAAGAGCGTGTGCGGGTGGAGTCCTCGAAGAAGAGGTTGATGACGGTGCGTCCGCGAAGCGTGGGGATCTTCTTGACCTCCCGGCGTTGGACGTCGTGCATCGACTCGGCGGTGGCGAGGATCCGTTCGATGTCCGCCCGGGTCAGGTCCGCGGAGGAGAGCAGGTGTCGCCTGGTCATCGGTCCCCTCCCGCGATGCGGACGACGTCAATCTCGCTGTCGCACTCCCGGAGGCGCACCTGGACGCGTTCCGCGGACGACGTCGGCAGGTTCTTGCCGACGTGGTCGGCACGGATGGGCAGCTCGCGATGACCGCGGTCGACGAGGACGGCCAGGCGTACGACCCTGGGCCGGCCCAGCTCCGTGAGCGCCTCCAGCGCGGCGCGGATGGTGCGGCCCGAGTAGAGGACGTCGTCGACCAGGACGACGACCTTGTCGTCGACGCCGCCGTCGGGGACCTCGGTGCGGGCCATGGGGCGGGTGGGCTGGCGGCGCAGGTCGTCGCGGTGCATGGTCACGTCCAGCACCCCGACCGGGACGTCAGTGCCCTCGACCTCGGCGATGACGCCGGCCAGCCGCCGAGCCAGCGGCACGCCGCGCGAGGGAATACCCAGCAGGACCAGGTCCGTGGCGCCCTTGTTGTGCTCGAGGATTTCGTGGGCCACGCGTCGCAGCGCCCGGGAAACGTCGCCCGAGCTCATCACCTCACGCGCCGCCGGGGCAGCTTCCGAGGCCACCACAGGGACCTCCTTCCCCGCCTCACGGGACGGTGGTTAAAGGACGTCTACTGCTCGCCACCCTACCCCGCTCGGGCGACAGGTTGCGCACGCGGCCGGCTCGGCGTGCCTGCGGAACCCGTTACCGTTGGCATGAAACCGCTTCGAGCTGCGGAAACCGTTGCCGGTACGCGGAAATAACCGCCCACTGGCGACGGTTTCCGCAGCGCGAGGTATGCCGTTCGCTCCAGGAGGGTCCGTGCGCCACCATCAGCACCAACCCGGCGACAGCGTCATGCGCGGCGCCGCAGCGGTGCGCTACGACCGGTTCGTGGCTCGGTGGGTACTGGCTCGGCTCTACCGGGCCGTCGCCTCCGAGGTCGCGCTCGTGACCCCGCCAGCTGGCGACGTGCTCGACGTCGGCACCGGCCCCGGGCAGCTGCTGGTCGAGCTGGCCCGCCGCCGACCGGACATCGCTGTCGCAGGCGTCGACCCGTCGCCGGACATGGTCTCGCTCGCCCAAGCTCGGCTCGAGCCGATGGCGCATTTCCGCAGCCAGGTGCACGAGGCGCGGGCCGAGGCGCTGCCCTTCCCGAATGCGTCATTCGATGTCGTCGTCTCCACGTTGAGCGCACATCACTGGGCTGACCCGGCCGGGGCCCTTGCCGAGCAGGCGCGCATGTTGCGTCCGGGCGGGCAGCTGCACGTCTACGACCTGCGCAGCCATTCCGTGGACAGCCTGGCCGAGCTCGCGGCCGGCGCCGGCCTTTCGCCCGTCCCGGATGCACACCCCCGTCTTGGCCGGCTGACCGGCCTGCTGGTGCGCAGCGTCCTGGCCGTCAAACCGAGAAGCGGCTGATGCCGCCCGTGCAGCCGACTTGGCGCGACAGCTGCCGGTCTGCCGCTCGCCGCGCCACCGTCAGCTGGCCTGCCACGGGTTGACGTTGACCTCGTGGCCGGGCGCGATGAGGTAGTCGGGGAAGCGGCCCTCAGGGTCGCGGTCGGCGCGGATTGCGCCCAGCTTCGCGTAGGCGTCGTCGGACAGGAACTTCTGCGGTCGCCGCTCGAAGTCGGAGTCGCCGATGTAACAGCCGATGGTGAGCGGCTCCAACCGGGACATCGTGTCGTTGACCCAGTCCCGGCATACCGCATCGTCGCTGGGGTCTTCGGCGACCACGTACGTCGCGAAGTACAGGTCGCTCTGCAACGAGAGCGCCATGTCCAACGGCCGTTCGGGGGCCCGGCCCATGTCGAACCACAGCGAGAACGCCTTCTTGGTGGGCAGCTCGGTGAACGCCGGCACCAGCGCCGGCACGACATCGGCGGTCTCGCCAACCAGATAGGCGTTGTCCACGGTGTAGCGGTGCCCCTCGGGATTGGCGCGGACCTGCTCGGCCCGCAGCTGCGCCATCGTCGTCGGCGCCGCCACCCGGGCGACCAGCGCCTCATCCGAGACGGGGCACGTGCCCAGCGACGCCAGCGCCCTCGCCGCCTCCTGCGGGTCCTCTTCGAAGCACACCCCGTCGACGACGATCACCGAACCTTCATAGGCCACCTCCGGCGGCAGCGGCGCGGTAATCCCCACGGCCACGATCTCCACGCTGTCCGGCACGTCCCACCGCGCTCGATGCAGCCAGGTGAAGACCTCACCGGCCAGCTCCCGGGGGTAGAGGAAGGTCGACTGGGTGAGGCTGCGGAAGCGGGGGTATGCGCGCAGGTGGAAGCGCACCACGATCCCCGGGAACCCGGGACCCGCGCCGCGGGCCGCCCAGAACAGGTCGGCGTTCTCCGAGGCGTCGCAACGCACCAGCTCACCGTCAGCGGTCACCACGTCGAGCGCCTCGACCATCTCGCACGCCCAGTTCCACCCGCGACAGTTCCAGCCCATCCCACCCTGCAGCAGGAACCCGCCGATCCCCACGGTCGGGCAGTGTCCACCGTTGAAGAACAGCCCCCGCTCCTCCAAGAAGGGGTCCAGCTCGGCGCCCCCACTCACCGCGGGACCGGCGCGGACGAGAGCCGACGCCTCGTCGGCCTCGATGTCCTTGAACGCACCGAGGTCGATGATCAGCGCATCGTCACGCACACTCCAGGCGGCCCAGCTGTGCCCGCCCGAGCGCACCGCCACCTGCCAGCCACGCTCCCGGGCCAGATGAACCCCGGCGCGCACGTCGTCGACGTCGGCCGCGAACAGAACCGCCGCAGGGGTGCGCGAGGGCCGTCGCTGGTTGAAGACCCGCCCCAGCGCGGCTTCGTCGAACCCGACGGTACCGCGCTCAATGAAAGCGCCCGTGAATGCCGCCATGACGCCAGACCCTAGGGACGCGAAGACGGGCCAGGCAATGGTGCACGTCGCCCTCGACTAGACCAGGGTGCCTTTCACCTCGGCGATCCGGCCCAACAGCCCGTTGACGAAGGCCGGAGATCCGTCGGTTGACAGCGCCTTGGCCAGCCCCACCGCTTCCGAGATCGCCACCGCATCGGGCACCTCGTCGCTGTAGACAACCTCCCACGCCCCGATCCGCAGGATGGCCCGGTCGACCGCCGGCATCCGCTCCACCGTCCATCCGTGGGAGTACGTGCCCAGCAGCTCGTTGACCTCCTGCCAGGTGCGCACCACCCCCTCGATGATCGTCACGGCATACTCGGGCAGCGGCGCCTGCGTCCTCGGGTGTGCGAGCCGCTCCACCAGCAGCGACTGCACGTTGACTCCGCGCTGGTCGGCTTCGAAAAGCAGCTCCAGCGCGCGTTTTCGGGACTTGGTCCGAGCGCCCATGCGGTATGCCGTCCTTGTGCTCACCTGGTCCGCTTCAGTCGTTGACCCGGCCGAGATAAGAGCCGTCCCGGGTGTCGACCTTGACCTTGGTTCCGGTCTCGAGGAAGAGCGGCACCTGGATCTGCGCGCCGGTCTCGAGGGTCGCCGGCTTGGTGCCGCCGGTCGAGCGGTCGCCCTGCAGCCCCGGCTCGGTGTGGCTGATCTCCAGCACCACCGATGCGGGCAGCTCGACGTAAAGCGGCGAACCGTCATGGGTGGCAACAATGGCGTTCTGGTTCTCCAGCAGGAAGCTCGCGGCAGTGCCGACCACGTCGTCAGAGACCTGCACCTGGTCGTACGTGTCGGTGTCCATGAAGACGTAGTCGGACCCATCCTTGTAGAGATACTGCATGGTGCGCTTGTCGACGTTGGCCGTGTCGACCTTCACCCCGGCGTTGAAGGTCTTGTCGACGACCTTGCCGGACAGCACGTTCTTCAGCTTCGTGCGCACGAACGCGGGGCCCTTGCCCGGCTTGACATGCTGGAACTCGACGACGGTCCACAGCTGGCCGTCGAGGTTGAGGACGAGCCCGTTCTTGAGGTCGTTGGTCGTCGCCACGAAGACTTCGCTTTCGTATGCCGGGCAAGGTCGCGCCCGGTGACTTTCTTGGGGATTGGCGCCAAGCCTACCCGCCACCGGGCGCGCGAAGAACCCAACCGCGGGCGCCGCCGCTGGGTCAGACCCCGATGGTCAGCGCCGCGGTGTAGCCGCCCGACGTCGAGCCCGACATCGTCGCGAGCTGGTGCACGCCGCCGTCGTTACCGAACACGTTGTCGCGCTGCAGGCTGACCCGTTGCAGGTTGGCCACGCTCTGGCTGTAGCCGTTCGTCGCGTACACCTCGGTACAGGTCGCCTCCGGCAAGGCGATCTGGGACGTCTTGACAATGCGGCCGCCAGCGGTGGCATCGCTGACGCTCTTGTAGACCTCGAAGTGGATGTGCGGCCACCGTCCCGAGTAGCAGGCCGGGAAGATCGACGTGAACGTCGCCGTGCCGCTGGCATCGGTGGCCTGCACGCCTCGCAGGTAGTTCTCGCCGGCGACGCCCTGGGAGTACATCGAGTACCTGCCCTGCTGGTCGCAGTGCCATACGTAGACGGCGGCGCCAGGTCTGGCTGCGCCCGTCTCGGCATCCCTGACGCTGAGCTTGATGGTGAGCGGTATGCCGGCCGCCTTGGTCGTCGAGGACCCGAAGCTCGACGTGATGTCGCTGCGCACGATCCCCGAGTCGTCCAGGACGTTGGCGCCGTTGGACCCGTCCCCCGGATAGGGACCCGCGGTCTCGTCCGGCACCTCGGTGACCGAGCCCGACGTCGCTTCGGCGGTCGCGCTCGTTGACGAGCCGGAGGTCGTGCTTGACGCGCTGGACGCGGACGTGGATGTGCTGGCCGGAGAGCTCGCTCCGGTCGTGCAGGCAGCGGCGCCGGCGAGCACGCCCAGCCCTCCGACCAGCCCCAGAACCGTCCGCCGTTGTACCAACGTCTGCACATCGAACAGCAAGCCGCGGTCGTGGTCCTCGACCTGGTCCGGCGGGCTGTCCGGCAAGCCTGGCTCGACGACCCGCTCCGGCGTCGACGGGGTTCGGTGCCGCACGGTCATGCGCTGGTCCTCCTGCGGGTCGGTAACCGGGTCGGGTATCCGGCCGATCACCAGCGACCCTAGGCGAGCCGACTTCGTCGAGCGCTGTACAGCACCTGTCAGCCCGCTGTAGGAGCTGTCCGGCTCGCGTCCCTGCGGGCCCCGGTTCGCCCATGGGCCGGCATACCGGGACCCCACTACCGGGAAAGACTGCCCAGAACCTGTGGTGTGGCCCTCGTCGCGGACACAGTCACACGCGGTTCGGCTCGCCGGATGAGCCCGCGATGAGCAGCTGGCTGACCGAGAAGGACGCACCGCCGGGGTCAACCAGCACCGCCCGCTCGAAGCCGCCCTCCGCGTGGGGCCCGACCAGCACCGAGCCACCGGCAGCCGTCGCCCGCTGGCAGGCCGCGCGTGCGTTCGGTGTCCAGAAGTCGACGGCCCAGGCCGCGTTGTCGCCCGCCACCACGACGGCGACGACATCGCGGGGCACAGGCTGCTCGGGCGTGCCGCCGACATAGCCCGGGAGCCGGAACAGCCCGACCGGTCCGCCGTCCTGGCGTTCCCAGCCGAACACCTCGCGATAGAACTGGTCCACGGCCCCGGGATCGGGAGTGCTGAGCGCACTCATGGCCCACGCACCCGGCTCGTTGACGCGCTGCGCGCCCTCGCGGGCGCCGGCCTCCCACAGGCCGAGCATGGCGCCACCGGGGTCGCGCACGACGGCCAGGCGACCGGCCGGCGGAAGGTCCATCGGGTCCGAGAGCACCGATCCGCCGGCGATCTCCACGGCTCGAGCCGCCTCCTCGACCCGGTTCACCCGAACCTGCGTGATCCACGCAGTCGGGGCGTCAGCCGCGCCCAGCGCGGTCGCCGAGCCGAGCCCAGCGACCTCGTGACCGCCCAGCCGCGCCACGGCATACGTGCCCTCCTCGTCGTACCCGAAGTCCCAGCCGAACACCGCTGCATAGAAGTCAGTCGCGGCGGTCAGGTCGGGCTGGAGGGTCTCGACCCAGCAGGGGACGCCGCTCGGGTAGCTGCTTCGTGTGCTCATGTCGTGCTCCTTCCTTGCTTGACCTCTTTACTGTACCGTCCGGACGGTATATAGTCAACCGTCCGGACGGTATAGTGCATGGCGTGCCCCGAACCGCCGCCCGTTCCCCCGAGATGACCCGGCAGGCGATCCTCGACGCGTACGCCGAGGAAATCGTCGGCAAGGGGATCCGCCGGGTGACGTTGGCGTCGGTGGCCGCTCGCGCCGGTGTCAGCAAGGGCGGCCTGCTGTACCACTTCCCATCGAAACGGTCGCTGACCGACGGCCTAGCCCAGCGGTTGCGCGACTACACGGACGCCAACCTGGCGCGCGCCACGACCTACGGGACGGCCCGCGCGTTTCTCGAGACCTCCGTGCCTGACCCGGTCGAGGCGAGGCAGTACTGGGCCGTGATCACGGCGGTCAGGGCCGACCCGGAAGATGTCTCCGAGGAGGCGCGCACGATCCTCGCCGCCGTCTTCGACGACTGGTCGGAGCGGCTGCGGGCCGACGTCGCCGACCCGGTGCTCGCCGACATCATCCGGCTTGTGGGCGACGGGCTCTACCTGGCGACCGTCACGGGCCTGCCCGTCCTGAGCCCGGCCCGGCTGAGGCAGGTCATCGACCGGCTGGTTGACAACGCCGAGTCCATGTGAAAACGCGTTGACATCCGCCGCAGCATCACATCGACTCGGCCGGAAGCAGGGCAACGATCTCGTGGGCGACCTGCTCGGGCGACTTGCCAGAAGTGTCGACACGCATCGTGCTGACCCGCTCGTACGCGGGCCGGCGCTCGTTCATCATGGCGGTCCATGCGGCGCGGGGGTTGAGCCCGAGCTGCGGCCGTGGTTGGTCCAGCCCGATGCGCTTGGCAGCGTCGGCGATCCGCACGTCGAGGAAGACGACGACCATTCCCTGAAGCACCTGCGCCACCATCGGATCAAGAACGGCGCCGGCCCCGAGGCTGACCACCCCGGTTTGCTCCGCAAGGGCCCGCTGGGTCTGCGCGCGCTCCAAGGCCCGGAAGGCGTTCTCGCCGTCCTCGACGAAGATGTCCGCGACTGAGCGGCCGGTCGCCCGCTCGATGGCCTCATCGGTGTCGTGGAACGCCAGCTCGAGCGCATCCGCCAGGGCCCGGCCGGTGAGCGTCGTTCCGGCGCCGACCGGCCCGCACAGCACGAGCGCAGGCCCCGCGCGCCCGGGCGCCGGCTCAGCCGTCACGAAGGGGCCGGCGCATGGGTGGGCGCAGCCTCACCCACCGCCCCGCGCATGGACGGCATACCGACCGGCGGGTCCGGCGTGCGCAGCCAGGTGAGGATGAGCGAGACGAGCATCTCGGTCGCGAGCTGCTTGCTCTCCAGGGTGCGCATGTCGATGCCGAAGGTCGCCTTGATGGTCGGCGCATTGGTGATCCGGAACAACGCGAGCGCACTCATCAGCAGGTGTAGCTCGATGCCCCTGACCTCCCGGACGAACTCCCCACTGGCCCGGCCGCGTTCGAGGATGTCGTCGATGAGCAGGACGATGGGCAGGTTAAGGTCGGCCTGGCGCCTCGAGGAGCGCAGGTTCTGAGCATCCAAGCCGTTCTCGACGGTCACCAGGCGGGCCAGGTGCGGATGGCTGTCGTGGTAGTCGATGGTGTGCCTGATCAAGGTCGCCATTGCCGTACCGGGGGGCATTCCGCCCAGCTCGAGGGCCAGCTCCTCGGCGCGGATGTCGGCGTAGGCCTGCTCCAGGACCGCCGTGTAGAGCCCCTGCTTGTCCTGGAAGTAGTAGTAGATCATCCGCTTGGTCGTGCGGCTGCGGGCGGCGATCTTGTCGACCCGCGCACCGAAGAAGCCATCGCGGGCGAACTCCTCGGTGGCCACCGCGAGCAGGTCGGCCTGGGTCCGCTCGGGATCGCGCGCCGCAGTCGGCTTGGTCACGGCCCTCCTACCGGCGGCGGCTCTTGGCATAGAGCCCGATGTTGGCGATGACGCCGAGGACCCCGACGACGACGAACAGCCAGCCCAACCATGAGCTGTCGCTGGACCCACGCATGACCATGACCAGACCGAGGATGAGCAGGACGGCGCTGACGACGGCGCCGACGCGTGGGTTTGTCGTGAAGCCCATGTCAGTGAGGGTATGCCGTCGGGCCGGGGCGGGCGCCCGCGGGCCGCGCCGGGGGGGTAACCCTGACGCGACCCGAGGGGTGCTGCCAGCAAGCCGTCAGCGGGCGCCGGCCTGCTCGCGCCGGGCCGCCCGATCCCGCTTCGCGGTGTCGATCGACTCCTGCCGCAGCCGCTCGTACTCCTCCGCTGAGACCGGGCCCGCTCCAGGCACACCGAGGTCGGCACTGCGGAAGCGGAAGGTCTCCGGCGACCGGTATGCGGCGTAGGCCGCGATCAGTGTCATCGCGAAGGTGATGGCACCAACGACGATCCAGACGTTCGCCGAGCCGGGAGGCGCAACGATGGCGAAGATCAGCGGCATCGCCGACGTGATCGCGGTGCCGATGTTCTGGGCGATGGCCATGCCGGTGACTCGCGTCCGAGTCGGGAACTGTTCGGGGTAGAAAGCCGGGAAGACCGCGTTGTAGCCCTGGTACACCGCACCCCACATGAGCAGCGAGAACACGATGGCGACCTCGACGTTCTTGATGCTGATGGCCCAGAGGTAGCCGAACGACATGAGCCCGGAGACCACCGCCCCGGTGATGATCGTCGGACGTCGGCCGATCTTGTCGGCGAGGTTGCCGACATAGGGGATGACCGCGACGGCGACGATGTTGCCGAGTACCGGGATCCACAGGTAGACGCTGGCCTCGAACCCGACGCCGTACGCCTTGTTCGTGGCATACGTGGCCCCGAAGATCGACGTGGTGACCGGGATGATGTTCATCAGCGCCATACAGATGACCCGCACGACGGCGCCCCCGCTGTCGCGGAACACCGTGGCGATCGGCGAGTGCGGGATCTCGCCCTTGGCCTCTTCCTTCTCGAAGGCCGGCGTCTCAGCGACCCGGCGCCGGATGATGTAGCCGGCGGCGACGACGACGGCGCTGAGCAGGAAGGGAATCCGCCAGCCCCAGGACTCGAAGGCCGCCTTGGGCAGGAACGTGGCCAGCGGCAGGAAGATCGCCGCCGCCAGGATCTGGCCCGCCTGGGTGCCCTGCAGGGTGAAGCTGCCGAAGAACGCTCGGCGCCCGTAGGGCGCGTGCTCGAGGATCATCGTGCTGGCCCCGGAGATCTCGCCGGCGACCGCGAAGCCCTGGACGAGCCGAAGTGCGATAAGCAGCGTCGGTGCCAGGAAGCCGATCTGCTGGTAGGTCGGCAGCAGGGCGACGCAGAAGGTCGAGAACCCCATAAGGAGCATGCACAGGACGAGGACGTTCTTGCG
>JBIOUP010000074.1:0-2804 GCA_044867305.1 Dermatophilaceae bacterium | reverse complement strand
GGTGGAGCTGCCCGTCGACGTACAGCCCACGGGCTGGCGGCTGGTCGACCGGCCCGGCCGCGACGTGGCGCGGACCCTGGCCTTCTGGCGCCAGGACCTCGACGAGCTCGCCGAGGCTTTCGACGGGTATGCCGGACTGCTCAAGCTGCAGGTGGCTGGCCCGTGGACCCTCGCGGCCTCGCTCTGGCTGGCGCGAGGCGAGCGTGCCGTGGTCGACGCAGGAGCCAGCCGCGACATCGTGGCGTCGCTGGCCGAGGGAGTGCGGCGGCTGGTGATCGACGTGCAGCGGCTGGTGCCCGGAGCGCACGTCGTGCTGCAGCTGGACGAGCCGTCCCTGCCCGCCGTCCTGGAAGGTCACCTGCCGACCGCTTCCGGGTTCGGGCGCGTCGGTGCCGTCGACCCGCAGGTGGTCGGCAGCAGCCTGCGCACCGTTCTCGCCGACTCAGGCGCGCGGCATACCGTCGTGCATTGCTGTGCCGCATCGGTGCCCATCCCGCTGCTGCGGGCCTGCGGCGCGACCGGGATATCCGTCGACACCGCGCAGCTCACCCCGAGAGGATGGGAGGGCTTGGCCGTCGCCGTCGAGGACGGGCTGACGGGGTATGCCGGGTGCGTACGGAACGCGGCCGGGTTGGAGCAGTCCGCCACGACGCTCGCGGGCTCGTTTGCCGAGGCGTGGCAACGCCTCGGCATGCCCGTTCAGACATTGCGTGACCTCGCTGTGACGCCCGCGTGCGGTCTTGCCGGGCTGACGTTCGACGAGGCGACCGAGCGCCAGCGCCTGACCGTCGAGGTGGCCCGCCGACTGGGCGGGCTGGAAGACGGCTGACGCGCAAGACCGCCCGGTCATGGTCCTATGCTGCGCCAATGACCGCCCGGCCAACTCCGCGATGACCTTGTCCTCGACAACGCCGCGCTGGCTTACTGCGTTCATCGACCGGCCCAGCCAAGAGCTTGCCGTCGCGACCACCTTCTGGGCCAGGGTCACCGGTAGTACCGTTTCGCCACCGCGGGGCGAGCGCGGCCAGTTCGCGACGCTGCTGCCCCCTGACGGCGACCCTTTTCTGCGCCTGCAGGGGGTCCTTTCCGGCGGAGGCAATCACCTCGATGTGCATGTGCCTGATGTGACGTCCGCCACGGCGCGGGCCACGGCATTGGGCGCAACGGCCGAAATGCGCGGCGGGCACGCGATCCTCACCTCGCCGGCCGGCTTGCGGTGGTGTCTGGTGCCCGAGCAAACACCGGTCGGCCCACAAGGCAGGCTGCGACGGCCCACACCCATTCGGCGATCGAATGACACCGCGAGCCTGGTCGACCAACTTTGCGTGGACATACCTGCTGGCACCTTCGAGACCGAGTGCTCGTTCTGGCACGAACTCACTGGCTGGGACCTGGGCAGCGGCTCGAGACGGGAGTTCGCCGTCCTACAGCGCCCGGCCGGGATCGCGCTGCGGCTGCTGCTGCAGCGTCTGGACTCCGTCCCCGCCAACGGGCGCGCCCGCTGCCACCTTGACCTGGCCTGCACCGACGTCGGAAGCGAGACCGCGGTGCATGAGAGCTGGGGGGCTCGGGTGCTCCAGCGCTTCGAGCACTGGACCACGCTGGCGGACCCCAGCGGCTACGCCTACTGCCTGACCTGCCGAGACCCCGAGACGGGCGTCAGGCCGGCAGCGCCGAACCCTGCTTGAACTCGGCGAACGAGATGTTCCAGTCGGTCCAGCCGTTGCCCTTCTCCAGCCCCTTCTTGGTGCCGGTGACGATGATGGGGTCACCCACCTTGGCCTGCCCGAACAGCCACTTGGCGTTGGCCGTGCTCATCCCGATGCAGCCGTGGCTCACGTTGGCGCGACCCTGGCTGCCGACCGACCACGGCGCGGCGTGCACGAACTCGCCCGACCACGTCTCGCGCATGGCGTAGTGCACGTCGGGAATGTTGTAGTAGTTGGGGCTGCCGGGCTCGATGCCCAGCGTGCCCGCATCCATCCTGACGGTGGTCAGCTTCGCCATGACGACCTTGGTGCCGCTACGGCTCTCCCACCCGGCCTTGCCGCCGGTGATGGGGATGGTTTTGGTGACCGCGCCGTTCTGCTCGACGGTCATCTTGTGCGCGGCCAGGTCGGCTTTCATGACCAGGGGCGACCCCACGGTGAAACCACCGGCCACGGACATCTGCCCGTAGGTGCCGTTGCCCCCGGGCACGCTGTTGAGGTCGAGGTTGACCGACACCTTGGTGCCGGGCTGCCAGTAGGCCTCCGGACGGAAGTGCGCCTCGGTGCTGCTGATCCACGACCAGGACCCGTTCTGAGCCGGGACGGACGTGACCGTCATCTTGCGTTGGAAGCTGGCCTTGTCCTGCACCGGCACGTCGAAGGTGACGACGACCGGCATGGCCACCCCGACGGTGGCGCCGTCGGCCGCCAGAGTGGGGTAGATCTGCTGCTTCTTGGACAGATTGGTCGAGGTGAAGGTGCGCTGGACCGTCGTGGGCTGGCCATCGACGTTCGTTCCGGTCATGGCCAGCGTGTATGCCGTGCCGGGCTCGAGCAGGGACTGCGCGGTCCACTTGGAGCCGTCCGGCGCCAGTTCGCCTTCGACGGTGACGGGACCGGTCTTCGCGTCTTGGTAGGTGAGCGAGACCTGGGTGACGCTTCCTCCGCTGGCCGTCACTGCGACCCGGGTATCAACCGGCACGGTCGCACCCTCGGCCACGTTGCTGTCCAGTTGGACAGCCGACGCGCCCTTGCCAGCCGCCTGGGGGGCGTCGCCGGCTGCCGGGTTCGCTGGAGTTGCCGGAGTCGACGTGC
>JBIOUP010000073.1:0-4454 GCA_044867305.1 Dermatophilaceae bacterium | reverse complement strand
GTCCAGGATCAGCTCGGCGCCCATCCGCCGACAGATCTCGGCCTTGTCCGGGCTCGAGACGATGCAAACCGGCGTGCCGCCGCCGGCCAGCGCCATCTGGGTGGCGTAGGAGCCCAGGCCGCCCGAGGCTCCCCAGATGAGGACCCGGTCGCCCAGCTTCATCGCCGCGCCGTTCTTGGAGATCAGCTGGCGGTAGGCCGTGCTGTTGACCAGACCGGGGCAGGCAGCCTCCTCCCAGCTCAGGTGTGCCGGCTTGGGCATGAGCTGGTTGGCCTTGACGATGGCCAGCTCAGCAAGGCCGCCGAAGTTGGTCTCGAACCCCCAGATCCGCTGCTCGGGGTCCATCATCGTGTCGTCGTGGCCGTCGTGGTGCTCCAGCTCGACCGACAGGCAGTGCGCGACGACCTCCTCGCCCGGCTTCCAGATGTGCACTCCAGGGCCGGTGCGCAGGACGACGCCCGACAAGTCGGAGCCGACGATGTGGTAGGGCTGGTCATGCCGCTTGGCCCAGGGCGAGATCTTGGCGTAACGCTCGAGGAAGCCGAAGGTCGGCAGCGGCTCGAAGATCGAGGTCCACACCGTGTTGTAGTTGACGGCGCTGGCCATGGAGGCGACGAGCGCTTCTCCGGGCGCCAGCTCGGGGAGCGGGACGTCGTCCAGATGCAACGACTTCTTCGGGTCCTTGTCCTTGGTGGCCAACCCGGAGAACATGTCGACCTCGTCCTTGTGGACCGTGACCGCGCGGTAGGACTCGGGTAGGCCCAGTCCGGCAAACGTCGCCTCGCTGCGGTCCCCGGCCAGGATGGCGTCGCGGATCTCGTGCATGCCAGACATGGCTCACCTCATCGTGTGTGTTGGGGCGGTTCTGTGACCACCGTACCGACGCTCGGCGCGCCCTGACAGCCGAGCCGTCCGGTGAGCCTGCTCACCCGTGCCAGGTCGCTGGCTGGCTGGAGGTAAAACCGAACAACGGAGGTGACCGGAGGTGATAGCGAGCGCTCTTGCGCACGTTGACACCTCCAATGCTCGCTTTTACCTCCAGCGAGAGGTGGCAGGTCAGCCCAAAAACGACAGCCGCACCCGCCGGATCGGGTTGTCGGCGTTGGTGTCGATGAGGACGATGCTCTGCCACGTGCCGAGGGCTGGCCGCCCGTCGGTGACCGGAACGGTGATCGATGGCGCGATGAAGGCGGGCAGCAGATGGTCGCGTCCGTGTCCCAGCGATCCGTGGCGGTGCCGGTAGACGTCGGCGGTCGGCAACAGCCGCTCCAGCGCCTGGGCCAGGTCGCTCTCGCTGCCCGAGCCGGTCTCCATGATCGCCACGCCTGCCGTGGCATGCGGGACGAACACGTTGACCAGCCCGTCCCCGCGTCCCCGGCAGAAGCGGGCCACCTCGGACGTCAGGTCGCTCACCAGGGTCGAGCCGGTGCGCAGCTCGAGCTCGAAGGACTCCACGGTCCGGGCCTTCTGGCTCAGTGCGAGGACGCGGGCTCGACCAGCTCGACGAGGACCCCGCCGGCGTCCTTGGGGTGGATGAAGTTCACCCGGCTGTTCGACGTCCCGCGCTTGGGGGCCTCATACAGCAGGCGGATGCCGCGTTCACGCAGCGTGCTGCAGACCTGGTCGATGTCCTGCACGCGGTAGGCCATCTGCTGGATGCCCGGACCGGACTTGGCGAGGAACTTGCCGATCGTGCTCTCGGGGGACAGTGGCGCCAACAGCTGGATGCAGGACGTCGAATCGCCGACGGCCATCATGGCTTCGCGCACACCTTGTTCCTCGTTGACCTCTTCGTGCAGCAGCCGCATCCCGTAGGTGTCCCGGTAGAAGGCGATGGCTTCGTCGAGGTCGGGGACGGCGACCCCGACGTGGTCGATGTGGGTGAACAAGTCGCTGGCCATGCACCCACAGTACGGCCGGCCCGGTCGGCTGGGGTGCCCCGGCCAGTGTGGCAGGGGCCACCATTCGCCCGCGCCTGCCGGCCGAGGCTGAGGGCTAGAGTTCGGAACAGACCATCAACGTTGCTGCGAACCCTTGTGGAGGCCGTGTCATGAGCTCGAACACCTCAGTCATCGTCGCTGGTGCCCGCACCGGAATGGGCCGCCTGTTGGGTTCGCTGAAGGACTTCTCGGCCACCGAGCTCGGCGGCGTCGCCATCAGGGGGGCGCTGGAGAAGGCCGGGGTCAGCCCGGACCAGGTGGACTACGTCCTCATGGGGCACGTCCTGCAGGCTGGGGGCGGGCAGATCACCGCCCGTCAGGCCGCCGCCAACGCCGGCATACCGATGGGCGTACCCGCCCTCACGGTCAACAAGGTGTGCCTGTCGGGCATCAACGCCATCATCCTGGCCGACCAGATGATCCGTCTGGGCGACGCGGAGGTCGTCGTGGCGGGCGGCATGGAGTCGATGACCAACGCGCCGCACCTGCTGGAGAAGAGCCGCGAGGGCTACAAGTACGGCACGGTGAAGATGCGCGACCACATGGACCTCGATGGCCTCTGGGACGCCTTCACGAACCAGCCGATGGGCGGGCTCACCGAGGGCGCCAACATCGGCGAGCGCGCGTTCACCCGGGCCGAGCAGGACGAGTTCTCGGCACGCAGCCATCAGCTGGCCGCCAAGGCGTGGAAGGACGGGTTCTTCGACGACGAGGTCGTGCCGGTCACCATCCCACAGCGCAAAGGCGACCCGATCGAGTTCAAGGCCGACGAGGGAATCCGCGCTTCGACGACGGCTGAGTCGCTCGCCGGGCTGCGGCCGGCATTCGCCAAGGACGGCGTCATCACCGCCGGCAGCGCCTCGCAGATCTCCGACGGCGCTGCGGCGGTGGTGGTCATGAGCAAGGCCAAGGCCGAGGAGCTTGGCTTGTCGTGGCTCGCGGAGATCGGTGCGCACGGCATGGTGGCCGGTCCGGACTCGGCCCTGCAGTCCCAGCCGGCCCGCGCCATCGCCAACGCCTGCGAACGAGAGGGCATCGCGCCCGCTGACCTCGACCTGCTGGAGATCAACGAGGCGTTCGCCGCCGTGGGCCTGGCCTCGACCAAGGAGCTGGGCGTCGATCCGGAGAAGGTGAACGTCAACGGCGGAGCCCTCGCCATGGGCCACCCGATCGGGATGTCCGGCACGCGCATCGTGCTGCACCTGGCCCTCGAGCTGGCTCGGCGCGGTGGTGGCGTCGGCGCCGCCGGCCTGTGCGGCGGGGGCGGGCAGGGCGACGCGCTCGTGGTACGCGTTCCCAAGGCCTGATCGGCGGTATGCCGTCCCGCCCGGTCGACGTGCCGGCCCTGGTCGCCTCGGCCAGGGCCGGCTCTCCGCGCGCGGTCGCACGCCTCATCTCGATGGTCGAGGACGCCCACCCTGCCCTGCGGCAGGTGATGGCCGCTCTCGCGCCACACGCCCACAACGCCCACATCATCGGCCTGACCGGATCGCCGGGCGTCGGTAAGTCGACGACGACGAGCGCCCTCGTCACGGCATACCGAGCTCGCGACAAACGGGTCGGGATCCTCGCCGTGGACCCCTCCTCGCCCTTCTCGGGGGGCGCGCTGCTCGGTGACCGGGTCCGCATGCAGGACCACGCGCTGGACCCCGAGGTGTACATCCGGTCGATGGCCTCGCGCGGGCATCTTGGCGGCGTCTCGTGGACGACCCCCCAGGCGATCCGCGTGCTGGACGCCGCCGGGTGCGACGTCATCCTGGTGGAGACCGTCGGGGTCGGCCAGTCCGAGGTCGAGGTTGCCGGCCTGTCCGACACCACCGTCGTGCTGCTGGCCCCGGGAATGGGCGACGGGATTCAGGCCGCCAAGGCGGGCATCCTGGAGATCGGCGACATCTTCGTGGTCAACAAGGCCGACCGTGAGGGCGCGGATGCCACCGTCCGTGACCTGCGGCACATGATCTCGCTGGGCGACCGCACCGAGCCGGGGCTGTGGCGACCCCCAGTCGTGAAGACCGTGGCGTCCCGGGACGAGGGCGTGGGTGAGCTCGTGGCCGCCCTGGGCAAGCACCGGGACTGGCTCGAGCGCACCGGCGCCCGCCAGGACCGGAGGGTGCGACGCGCCGCGGACGAGATCGAGGCAATCGCGGTGGCGACCCTGCGGGCAAGGATGGGCAGCCTGCGGTATGGCCACGGGCTGGCCGACCACGCCGAGGCCGTGGTGGCGGGCGTCATCGACCCCTTCGCCGCCGCTGACGACATCGTCGCCAACATCGCGTGACAGCGAACGAAATGCCGGAATATACCTGGTATTGCCCGCAGTTATTTGCTTCGCGGCCAAACGGGCAGATATAAAAGTTCTCGCACGTAGTTGGCTGCCCGAACGGGTAGAAGCCCTGCGACCAGCGGGAGCGTCCCCAGGAGCAGCCTCAGCCGAGCCGTCTCGACGTCGAGGCGGTGGTCATCCACTGGGTGGCCGCGTCACCCGGCCGGGTGACCCCCGAGCACTCGTGGCGC
>JBIOUP010000072.1:0-8532 GCA_044867305.1 Dermatophilaceae bacterium | reverse complement strand
CTGAAGCTGCGCAGCGCCAGCTTCAACAACATCGCCGTGCTGCCCGAGGTCGTCACCGGCTGCGTCGTCGCCGACCTGGTGGCGATCCTCGGGTCGATGTTCTTCGTGGTTGGCGACGTCGACAAGTAGCCGGGTCGGCCTCCGAACGGAGACAGCTCAACAGGTGTGGTGGCCCGGCGCGAGCCCAGGACTGGCGCCCGAACGCAAGTCGCCTGTCCGGTCGGCGACACACAAGGGCGGAGCGGTCCCCGGAGCGATCGGCTCGTTCATCTGGCTTGCCGGTCACCCCGAGCTCGAACCAGGCGACGGCCACTCGACGACGGCCCGTCCGCGACCAGATAGAAGGTCCGACGCCTCCGGCTGGCCGGATGCGTCGAGCGCCCCCGCAGTTGCCCGCCCGATGCCGCGAGCCGCACTGAATCCGAAGAAGTCCGCGAGCGTGACCTCATCCCCGGCTCGATGTTGTTCCTGAGCGACGACGTCGACGATTGAGCCAGGACCTGCCCGGTAGGGATCAGCGGCCGGACCTAGCTTAGGTCTCCAGCCTGAGGTGCCCTGCGCCTAACAGCCGATACGGCCGAAACGGTCCTACGTTTGACACCGCCCGCCAGATGGCGAAGCGTCCGTCGCCGTCGCGGCGGCGATGCTCGCAGCGACTCGATCTCACGCTCCGCCTCCATCAAGGCGCGCCGCAGTCGCTGAGCCTGCTGGCTGAGGTCGCCGATACGCTGGTTGGCGACGGTCTGGAAGGCGGCGTGCTTGATGGCGTCGGCGGTCCATATCTGGTTGGCGAGCGCCACGTCGTCCAGGCGCCAGCGATCTCCGAAAGCCGCGAAGTCGGAGGCGTACCGCCTCTCGATCTCCTCGGCGACACCGTCCTTGAGCAGCTCGGCGATCATCGTGAGCGGCGTCTCGTTCGCGCGCGGAAGGTACAGCTCGCGGTCCTTGCCGAGCCCGGCCAGGTGTGCGTGGATGTCGGCGATGAGCTCGGGCATCGCGGACAGGTCATAGATCTTCGTGTAGTTGATCCCGCTCGGCCGCACGGACTCCACCTGGGGGCGGAAGTGGACGTCTCGGGAGAGCCGTGGATGGGTTTCCCAGGGTGCCTCGAAGACGAAACGGTGGAAGTCCTCGATGACGTCCTCGGGACACGACGGAACCCGCGGGAACCAGGGCTCGTCGACATAGTTCCGGACGTAGTAGGCATGCCGAACGAGGAACTTCGACTGCCAGGCGGAGAACAGCCGGCTCCAGGGATCACGCACCACCGCGAAGATCAGCCAGCCGTTGTCGCGGGAGATCTCGGCGCGGGCCTCGCGTCCGATCTCGACCAGCTGGGGCACCCTTTTCCAGTATTGTCTCGGGCGGTGGATGGTCATCAGCCGGCTTTGGTTCGCCCCCAATGAGGCGTAGAAGTCCCCGCGGACCTCGCCGGCGAGGTCCGCGATCATCCACCGGATCGAGGTGCAGGCGACCTTGGTGACCGAGACGTACAGCAGCTTGTACTCCGGGAGGACCCAGGTGTTCCCCGGTGCGCCGATTCGGTTCAGCACCGGCGTCAGCGTGTCGACCACCCGTCGATCTTCTCACAGCCAGCGAGGCTCGCCGGCTCGCCACGACGGCGTTGACCAGGGCCAACCCCTGCGTCGCAGGTATCCTCACTTGCCGTGCCAGGAGAGGCGAGGGACCAGCAGACGAGCGACGAACCGGGGGACCGGCGACTTGTGATCGTCACGGGCGCCGGACGGAGCGGCACGAGCACCATGTCCGGCACTCTGTCGATGCTCGGCCTTCACCTGCCCGAGCCCTGGCTGCAACCCAATGACACGAACCCCCGCGGCTTCTTTGAGTCGTTGTGGGTCGTGCGGTTCCACAAGCGTCTCCAGGCACTCAGCGGGGTCCGCACGATCGACGGACGGCCCGGTGCGTTGGAGCTGTCACGGCGTGTCGCGCGACGACCCTACACGGTTACCCAGCTCACCGACTGGCTGCGCCAGGAGGGCCGTGCGCAGACCTTGGTGAAGGATCCGCGCACGTTCTGGTTCGTCGACGCATGGTTCGCCTCATGCGAAAGCCTCGGCATCGCGCCGTGCTTCGTGACGATGCTGCGCCATCCGGCGGAGGTCGTCGGAAGCCGGCAGAAGTACTACTCCGATGGCGACCTCAGCCATCAGCGTCTCGCCGCGATGGACGTTGGTCAGACGGCCGGCTGGGTCAACGCTCAGCTCACTACCGAGCTCGTCACGCGTGGTCGTTCCCGTTCGTACGTGCAGTACGCCGACCTCGTGACCGACTGGCGGACTGCTTTGGAGCGGGTCCGGCAGCAGCTGCGCCTCTCGTTCAACGTCGACCTCGACTCGGCCGACCCACACACCGTGGACAACTTCATCGACCCGGGCCTTCGGCGGGTGCAGGCGACGTTCGACGGGCTCGCGATCCCCGACACGCTGCGTGCGCTGGCCTCCGACGTCTATGACACCCTGTGCCGGCAGGCGGACGGCTCTGCTGTCGAGCACGAGCTCATGGAACGGATGGACGAGCACAGGCGGTGCTACGAGACCATGTACGCCCAGGCGCGCGCGCTGGTACACGACCACATCCGAGACGTCAGGGACCGGTCGCGGACCTCGCCGCAGCCTGCCACGACGCTCTCTCGGTGGGGGCGTCGGCTCCCTGCGTCGGTGCGCGAGCCCTTGGCCCGGATTACCGGACGGCGAGGGTAGGTGGCTTTGCGGACTGCGCAGGAACTTCGTGCCCAGCTGAGGCCCCGGACGCGTGCGCGTGAGTTCGCCGAAAACTGGCGCGCAACGTGGCTGGCGAACCGTTACGCCGCGTGGCGCACCGCTCCGGTCGCCGAGGACACCGTGCTCTACGAGTCCTACTACGGCAACGGGATCCTCGACCATCCGGAGGCGCTGTTCCGCCACCTGCTGGCATCACCCGACGTCGGCCACCTCCGCCATGTCTGGGTCCTGGACGACCTTGCCAAGCACGCCGACGCCGTCGCCGAGTTCGCATGCGAGTCGCGGGTGAGCTTCGTCGAGCATCGCTCACCGGCGTACTTCAAAGCGCTCGCGACGGCGAAGTACCTGGTGAACAACTCGACATTCCCGCAGGAGTTCGCCAAGCGAAGCGGCCAGGTCTACCTCAACACCTGGCATGGGGTCCCGCTGAAGACCATGGGGTACGACGGCCCGGGGCGCGGGCTGACGTCGCGCAACATCACTCGGAACTTCCTCAACGCCGACTTCCTGCTGTCCCACAACGCCTTCATGACCGACACGATGTACCGCTCGGCGTTCCGCCTGCAGGGCATCTACCGCGGCGCAGTGATCGAGGAAGGCGCCCCGCGCATCGACTCCCAGCTCGCCGTGCAGAAGGACCCCGGGCCGGCCGTCGATCTTCTCGAGAGCCGCGGCGTACGGGTCGCCGGCAAGAAGGTGGTCCTGTTCGCGCCGACCTGGCGGGGCGAGTCGTTCTCCGACCCTGTCATCGATGGCCGCCAGCTTGTGACCACCGTGCGCCGGTTGCGCAAGGCTTTGGGCGCCGACGAGCACGCTGTACTGCTCAGGGTCCACCAGGTCGTGTACGACACTGTGCGGGCCGAGCTGGGTGACCCCGACTTCTTGGTCCCCAACGAGGTCCCGGCCAACATGGTCCTCGGGCTGTCGGACGTCCTGGTGACCGACTACTCGAGCATCTTCTTCGACTTCCTCGCATCACGACGGCCGGTGGTGCACTACATGCCCGACCTGGAGCGGTACTCCGCCGACCGCGGGCTCTATCTCTCCCCGGCCGAGCTGCCCGGACCGACCTGCACCACACTCGATGAGCTGGCCCCTCTGGTCGGGGCCGCGCTGGTGGACCCGGCCGCGGGCGAGCGGTCGGCGCTCGCCGCTGCGACGTTCGCGCCGCACGAGGACGGCTCCGCGACGGAGCGGGTGGCGAACATCGTCTTCCGCGGTCACGACGAGACCCGGTACCGCGTGCGTCGCGACTTCCGGACCGACAAGCAGACCCTGCTCGTCTACGTCGGGAGCCTGATCCCCAACGGCATCACCACCTCGGCGCTGAACATGCTCGCCCACCTCGACTACCAGAGGTACGACGTTACGGCGTTCTTCCCCTACAACACTGGCACCCTGCGCCTGCGCAATGCGGAGCAGATCGACCCGAGGGTCAGGTTGCTGCCTCGTGTCGGCCGGTACAACGCAACGAGCTGGGAGATCCGCAGCGAGATGCGGCGGATGGACCGAGTCGGGATGCCGAGGGAGTTCACCTCACGGCAGCTCAGGTTCTGGCGCGACGAGTGGCAGCGCATGTTCGGCGATACGCAGTTCGACCATCTGATCGACCTCAGCGGCTACGGTTCGTTCGCCGGCAGCGTCTTCGCGGCCGCCCAGCGGGGCCGGAAGAGTATCTGGCTGCACAGTTTCATGGCCGCGGACAGGGACCGCGAGACCGAAGGGCACAAGCACCTCCAGGAGCGGCTGCAGGCCGTCTTCACGTCGTACCGGCACTACGACAACCTGGTCTCGGTGTCCCCCACGCTCTGCGCGCTCAACGCCGCGCACCTGGGCGACTATGCGAGACCCGAGCAGTTCACCTACTGCATCAACACAATCGAAGGTGAGCGAGTCCTGCAGATGGCGGGTATGACCCGCGATGACGCGCTGGCCAAGGCAGCCGGAGTAGAGCGCGTGAAGGTGCGTCCAGCACAGACCGTCGACGTCGACGTCGGCAACATCAGCAAGGCAGTCGCCGCGCTGCTGGAGCACTTCGACCCGCGCGACGTCATCCACGAGGCGCGCAGCCAGCAGCGGCTCGCCGGGCGCCTCGGCCAAGCGAACACCATCACGTTCGTCGCGGTCGGCCGGCTGTCTCCCGAGAAGAACCACACCCGCCTCGTCGAGGCCTTTGCCCGCGTACATCGCAGGCATCCCGAGACCCGACTCCTGATCCTTGGCGGCGGGAAGCTGGAAGGACGGCTGACCGACCTCGTCATCAGGCTTCGGCTGCAGAACGCGGTCACCGTCGCCGGCCAGGTCGCCAACCCCTACATCGTGATGGCGGGCGCCGACTGCCTCGTGCAGACCAGCGACTACGAAGGTCTGCCGATGGTCATCCTGGAGGCCAGGACCCTCGGGCTGCCGGTCATCAGCACCGACTTCGAGACGGTCGGGGATTCGCTGCCGGCAGGAGCGGGACTCGTCGTCCCCCGCTCGGTGCAAGGAGTCGCCGACGGGATGGAACGCTTCCTCGCCCATGAGGTTCCCGCGTCCGCGCTCGACTTCGAGGCCAACAACCGGTTGGCCACCCAGCAGTTCGACGCGGTGCTGACGAGGTAGCCGCCGGCTACCGCCACTGCGACAGAAGCCACTCCACCACGCGGGCCGATGCTCGGCCGTCCTCGTAGGGGCAGAACTGTTCGCGGAACCGCGCACGCTGACCTGCGTGCCGGTCGGGAGCCGTCAGTGCGGCGACCACCTCGCGCGTCGACTCCACGACTGGCCCAGGCGACTCGGCTGGGAAGTCGAGGTAGAAGCCGCGCTCGACGTCGCGGTAGTGCTCGAGGTCGGGAGTGAGCAGCACGATCGGCTTGTCGGTCAGCGCATAGTCAAACATTATCGAGGAGTAGTCCGTGACGAGGGCGTCGGACGCCAGGTAGAGGTCGTTGATGTCGGGGTAGCGCGTGACGTCGCGGACCCTTGGGTGGTCGACGTACACGTCCTTCTGCCCGGTCGCGTTGTAGTGGCCGCGCACGAGCACCACCGCGTCCCGCAGCCGCCGGGTGAACCGGTCGACGTGGAGGTAGAGCGGCTTGGCGTCTCGGACGTCAAGGTACTCCCGCCACGTCGGCGCATAGAGCACCGCCACGTCGCCGATATGGAGCCCCAACACGTCCCTGGTGCGTTGGCGGGCGCTGGCGGCCTCGGGCGCAAGCAGGGCGTCGTTGCGTGGGTAGCCCAGTTCGAGGCACTCGCCGCCGAACCGGAACGCCGACCGGTAGATCGCCGAGCAGTACGGGCTCGGCGAGACCATCGCGTCCCAACCCGCCGCCTGTCTCGCGACCGAACGGCGGTGCCTCCAGGTGGCGAAGTCGCCGGGCCCGCGGTCCTCGCCAATACGTTTGAGCGGGGTGCCGTGCCACGTCTGCAGATGCACCTGCCCCGGCTTCTTCTCGAAGAAGGCCGGTGCACCGGCATTGCTGATGTACGTGCGAGCGCGGTTCAGGAGGTTGTACCACTCACGAGTGCGCCGCGACACCGGCCGACTCCCGGCTGGTAGGACGACGCTCGAGTCGTCGACCACCCACACCAGGTCGAGGCCGAGGTCGCGCGCGATCAGCTCACCGCCGATCGCCCCGGGGCTGTCGCCGGCGGTGCGACCTCCGAACGTCTCGAGCAGCACCACGTCGTCGTACGTCGCTCGCGGCGGGCCCGCGTATACAGAGGCCTGCCAGCTGCGCTGGCGAAACGCGCTGCGCTCGTCGGCGGTAAGGGGCGAGTCCACGACGACGAAGCATCTGCCTCCGCCGGCTTCGAGCCGGACGCTCAGCCGCTCCGCCACCAGGTCGGGCGAGTCGTCCAACAGGTCGGCCGAAAGCCCGAGTGACATCGGGTCCCCACGCGAGTCGCGCAACACCAGGGTGTGCCGCCCGGACGGTAGCAGGGTGTGGCGGCCGAACGTGCACACCACGAGCGGCACGTCGGCGGCCCATACCTCGCCGTCTTGCTCGACCGCGGCGGTGAAAGTGCCCCCTTGGGCGAGGTCTACCCGCATCTCGCCCAGCGCCCTCGCGGTCCGCCCGCCGAGCAGCAGCCTGGCACCGGCCAGCTCAGCGGTCAAAACCACCGCGGACTGCGTCTGCTCGACCCTCTCGCGCACGGTGTGTCGCTCCGAGTCCGCGTCCACGGTCACCTCGACCTGCCACTCACTTCTGTCCGCAGGCGTCAGTTGCTCCCAAGTAGCGACGAAGCCCGCATTCGTGCGGTCCTCGAAGGCGCGGCCCGCCCAGAGGTTCGCGCGCGGATCGGCGCGGCGCTCCACCAGGGCCGCCGTCCCGCCGACGAGCCGCACGCGCGGGACCGAGCTCGGCTCGACGTATTCGGTGAAGGCGATGCCGGTCAGGCTCCCACCTTTGCCGGTGCGGACCATCTCACCGAGGTGGACGCGTGGCCTCAGGTCTCCCCGACCGAGGCGGCGCCACTCGTGGGCGAGGTCGAGGCCGGAAGGCAGCCGCGCGACACCCGAGGAGACCGGGAGTCCGGTCGGGTTGCTGGCGAGATAGCCCAGCAGCACTGCCAGATCCTCAAGAGTCCCGTGCGCGGCCACCCAAGCCGCCATCCGCGCCTCCAGGCGCAACCGATCGGTCACGTCAGTCGGCAGGTCGGCGAGCAGGGACGAGACGAGGGGCTGCAGACTGCCGAAGTACGCCGCGCCGCCGCCGACCGCGTCGACGTACCGGAGGGGCAGCTCGTGGTCGAACAGGTCGACTAGCCAACTCTCATACGACTGCCGGGCTAGCCGTGAGAGTACGAGTGCGGCCCTGCGCAGGCCGGCACATCGTTCCACAGCCAAGTCGGCGCGATAACGACGCTGCTGCCGCAGCGGGAGGGACCCGTCGCGGCGGTGGAGCTCGTATACGCGCTCCGGAACGACGTCGAACGCGTCCGCCTCGAGGAACGACTCCGCGACTGCGTCCGCAGCCCCGGCCCAGGAGGAGACCCTGAACCCGCTCGACTGCCACCACGGCAGGCGAAAGACTTTGCCCGCAAGAGACAGCACTCCCAATGCGGACGGACACCCGTCAGCGGTGACCCCCGTCGCGGGGGGCGGTGCCGGTCGGGGGCGGACCGCCCACGCGGGCATGCGCCCCGACTCCCGCGGCGGTGCCACGACACCGACCGCCAACTGCGAGCCGCTGGTCTCGAGGCTCGCCACGAGCGCCGACAGCCCACCTGCCGTGAATCGGTCGCCGGCGTCGGCGAAGGCGAGGTACTCCCCTGCCGCAGCCGCCACGGCCGAGTCGAGCGACGCGCCGGCCGGATGGACCCGACGCAGGCGGCTGGACCGTGGCGGGTGCGCACCAGCGACCAGCACCTCGACCGCTCGGTGCTCCGAACGCAGGATGCTCCGTACGCACTCGTCGAGATGGGACACGTCCTCGTCTGCCCGTACGACGACGCTGATCAGCGGATCGGCCCCCGCACCGGCAAGACCGTCATGCACCCTGCGTCGGAGGCCTGACACTCGACGTCGGAGCGCCGTCACGTCAGAAGTCCCACCGCTGGCCTTGCGACTTCTCCAGCTCCGGTGCACGCCGCACATCCTGTCACTGCCGAGGCAACCCTGGATGGACCCAGGGCCCATCGACGCAACGGTCAGCAAGATGCCTTTCGTCTCACAGCCCGTCCGCCTGCCATGATGACCCGGTGCCAGCGCCCCGCCTCGGCCCTGGAGACCACGGAACTGCAGGACTGGTCGCATCTCTTCGACCTTCAGACGGGCGCACGGTGAATGCGCTCCAGC
>JBIOUP010000071.1:0-6680 GCA_044867305.1 Dermatophilaceae bacterium | reverse complement strand
AGATTGACGGAGGACATGGCCAAGAAGGACGGAGTCATCGAGATCGAGGGCACCATTGTCGAGGCGCTCCCGAACGCGATGTTCCGGGTCGAGCTCAGCAACGGGCACAAGGTGCTGGCCCACATCTCAGGCAAGATGCGTCAGCACTACATCCGAATCCTTCCCGAGGACCGGGTCGTGGTCGAGTTGTCGCCGTACGACCTGTCCCGCGGCCGCATCGTCTTTCGCTATCGCTAGTTCCACTCCCGATCCAACCGCACTGGACAGTGACCGGCGGGCGCGCTCGCCGGCCGTGGCCAGGGCATGATCAGAAGACACGAGGCAATGAAAGTCCAGCCGAGCGTCAAGAAGATCTGTGACAAGTGCAAAGTGATCCGCCGCAACGGCCGGGTCATGGTGATCTGCGAAAACCTGCGGCACAAACAGCGGCAGGGCTGATCGCACGGCGTCGCGGACCATCCGGCGCGCACGAATAACTCAAGACAGGCAGCACCCGGCCCCTGGACCTCGGCTCGTCGTAGCCGGGACAGGACGTCACCCCCGGCCGGAGGCCGGGGACCGGGCCCACACGGGCCGGCCGCACGGCATACCCCGGTATGCCGTGCTGGTCACCGGAACGGTGCTGTACCACACCTCCGCGAACGATCAGGAGAACAACCACAGATGGCACGTCTCATCGGCGTGGACCTGCCGCGTGACAAGCGCACCGAGGTCGCCCTCACCTACATCTTCGGCGTGGGCCGCACCACCGCCTCGAAGGCGCTCGCCGCGACCGGCGTCAACCCCGACACCAGGGTCAAGGACCTCGGCGACACCGAGCTGGTCGCACTGCGCGACTACCTCGAAGCCAACGTCAAGATGGAAGGCGACCTGCGCCGGGAGGTCGCCGCCGACATCCGACGCAAGGTCGAGATCGGCTCCTACGAAGGGCTGCGCCACCGCCGGGGCCTGCCGGTCCGGGGCCAGCGGACCAAGACCAACGCTCGCACCCGCAAGGGTCCCAAGCGCACGGTCGCCGGCAAGAAGAAGGCCGGTAGGTAATCCCACGGGGGGCTTCGCCCCCCGTGCGCCCCCCAATGCCCGTACCCACGGGGGCTCCGCCCCCCGTGCACCCCCCGCAAGCCCGCATGGTCACCTGATCGTCGATCGTCAGAGAGAAAGCAGTAGATACCGATGCCTCCTAAGTCCCGAACCGGTCCTGGCGCCAAGAAGGTGCGCCGCAAGGAGAAGAAGAACGTCGCCCACGGGCACGCTCACATCAAGAGCACGTTCAACAACACCATCATCTCGATCACCGACCCGGCCGGCGCGGTCATCTCCTGGGCGTCGGCCGGCCAGGTCGGCTTCAAGGGCTCGCGCAAGTCCACGCCGTATGCCGCGCAGATGGCCGCCGAAGCCGCCGCTCGTCGCGCCATGGAGCACGGCATGCGCAAGGTCGACGTCTTCGTGAAGGGCCCCGGCTCGGGCCGGGAGACCGCCATCCGGTCCTTGACCGCCGCGGGCCTGGAGGTCGGCGCGATCAGCGACGTCACGCCCTCGCCGCACAACGGCGTCCGCCCGCCCAAACGCCGCCGCGTCTGAACTGCAGCGTCCGAACCGAAGGTCCACGAGAACAATGGCTCGCTACACCGGTCCCATCACCAAGAAGTCCCGCAGGCTCAAGGTCGACCTGGTCGGCGGGGACAAGAACTTCGAGATGCGCCCCTTCCCGCCCGGCCAGCACGGCCGACGCCGGATTCAGGAGAAGGAGTACCTCACCCAGCTGCAGGAGAAGCAGAAGGCCCGCTTCACCTACGGCGTCATGGAGAAGCAGTTCGTCCGGTACTACAAGGAGGCGGCCAACCGCCCCGGCAAGACCGGCGACAACCTCCTGCGCATCCTCGAGTCGCGCCTCGACAACGTCGTCTACCGGGCCGGTCTGGCCCGCACCCGGCGGCATGCCCGTCAGCTCGTGACCCACGGACACTTCGAGGTCAACGGCACCCGCGTCGACGTGCCCTCCTACCGGGTCGAGCAGTACGACATCATCACGGTGCGCAAGCAGTCGCGCGACACCTTCCCCTTCGAGCTGGCTCGCCAGACCTTTGGCGACCGGCCGGTGCCGGCGTGGATGCAGGTCGTCGAAGGGTCGCTGCAGATCCTCATCCACCAGCTGCCGGTGCGGGCGCAGATCGACACGATCCTGTCCGAGCAGCTCATCGTCGAGCTGTACAGCAAGACCTAGTCGGTCGGGGGCTCTGCCCCCGACTGCCCCCGCAGTGCCGGGCTGGCTCCAGTTCCGGTCCAGTGTTCGCGGGGCTAGCAGGCCCCGGTCGTATGCCGGGTGGCCGGTCAGTCTCCGGGCACACGGCATACTGGCTGGGTCGGAGGGTCCCTGGACAGAGGGGGGCCTTCCAGCCCGAAGCACGCTTCGGGCTGCTGGGCTTCGCCCAGCGCTTGCTTGCAGCCTTCGCGGCTACGAGTTCTTACCGGTGTCATATAGCGGGCACCGTGAAAGGAAATGAACAGTGCTCATCGCACAGCGCCCCTTGCTCAGCGAAGAGGTCGTCGCGGACAACAGAAGCCGCTTCGTCATCGAGCCGCTCGAGCCGGGCTTCGGTTACACCCTTGGCAACTCACTGCGCCGGACCCTGCTGTCCAGCATCCCTGGCGCGTCCGTCACGTCCATCCGCATCGACGGGGTCCTGCACGAGTTCCAGACCATCCCCGGGTGCAAGGAGGACGTCACCGAGATCATCCTCAACATCAAGGGCCTGGTCGTCTCGAGCGAGCAGGACGAGCCAGTGGTAATGTACCTGCGCAAGCAAGGCCCGGCCACGGTGACGGCGGCAGACATCGCGCCGCCGGCCGGCGTTGAGGTACACAACCCTGATCTGCACCTCGCCACGCTCAACGGCAAGGGCCGCATCGAGATGGAGCTCACCGTCGAGCGAGGCCGCGGCTACGTGTCGGCTCAGCAGAACAAGTCCGGCGACCAGGAGATCGGGCGCATTCCTGTGGACTCGATCTACTCGCCGGTGCTGGCAGTGACCTACAAGGTCGAGGCAACCCGAGTCGAGCAGCGCACCGACTTCGACCGACTCATCGTCGACGTCGAGACCAAGTCGGCCATGGCGCCTCGCGATGCGATGGCATCGGCGGGCAAGACGCTTGTCGAGCTGTTCGGCCTGGCGCGCGAGCTCAACCTCGAAGCCGAGGGCATCGACATGGGGCCCTCCCCGACCGACGCGGCGCTCGCCGCCGACCTGGCCCTGCCGATCGAGGACCTCGACCTCACCGTCCGGTCCTACAACTGCCTCAAGCGCGAAGGCATCCACACCGTGGGCGAGCTGGTCAGCCGGAGCGAGGCCGACCTGCTGGACATCCGCAACTTCGGCGCGAAGTCGATCGACGAGGTCAAGGCCAAGCTCGCCGGCATGGGCCTGGCCCTCAAGGACAGCCCGCCCGGGTTCGACCCATCCGCGATCGTCGACACCTACGGTGACGACTACGACACCTACGACGACGACGGGGACGGACGGCTGCTGGCCGAGGACGAGCAGCTCTAGGCCGACTGGACACCAAGGAGACTTCCATGCCTACCCCGACCAAGGGTGCCCGCCTCGGCGGCGGTCCGGCGCACGAGCGGCTCATGCTCGCTGGCCTGGCCACCTCGCTGCTGCAGCACGACCGGATCACCACCACCGAGGCCAAGGCCAAACGGCTGCGCCCCCTTGCCGAGCGGCTGGTCACCTTCGCCAAACGCGGTGACCTGCACGCACGCCGGCGGGTCCTCACCGTCGTCCGGGACAAGGGGGTCGTCCACCGGCTGTTCACCGAGATCGCCCCCGACATGGCCGAACGGCAAGGGGGATACACCCGGATCACCAAGATCGGCGCTCGCAAGGGCGACAACGCCCCGATGGCGGTCATCGAGCTGGTCCGTGAACCGCTGTCGAGCAAGCAGGCGACGGTCCGGGAGGCCGAAGCGGCCACCAAACGTGCGGCCCGGGCTCCGGTCACCCCAACCGACCTGCCCGGGACCGCAGCTGCGGTCCCGGACGTCGATGACACCGCCGCGCAGCACACCGCCGGCCAGGCTGGCGCCGAGATCGAGGACGCCGTGCTGCCCGGGGACGAGGCCGAGACGGCCGATGTCGGGCCTGACGACGCCGAGTTCCCCAATCCTGAGGTTGCCGAGGAGGTCGTCGACGAGGAGGCCGACGAGCCGCAGGATGCTGCTGACGAGCGGCCAACGCGAAGCGAGGGCTGACCTCTGCTTCGACTATCGGATCAGCCGCACGCGGATGGGCAGGTCGAGCGCGGTCCACGCCCGGTCTGCAGTGAGGACCTCCGCTGGGGTCATTCGGGTCGTCAGGGCCAGGCAGCATCGATCGCCCAGCGACAGAGTCTGGCCGCCGACGAGTCCGCGCAGCGCCCCGGCGAGTTCGGCGTCGTCGGCCGTGAGCGGCTCGATGACGATTCCAGCGGCACTGAGCAGCTCGCGGAGCCGGCGGATGTCAAGGCCGGCATCGACCAGCTTGCCCACGACTTCGGCGAGGTTCACCGCACCGAGCACGGAGCCGTTGATGTTAGCCGCGACCAGCTCATGGCCTGGCTCGCTGTGCATCAGCGCGAGGAGCGCCGACGCGTCCAGGACGCTCATTCGTTTGCGGCCGCCGCGCGACGCTCCCGCAGCAGCTCCTCGACGAACGAGCGCGCAGCAGGCACCTGCGCCGTGAGGCCCCGCAGCTCCTCGACCGCGTCAGCTTGCCGCTGCAGGACCAACCGTGATCCTCGAGCATGCAGATGGAGCCGATCACCGGGTTTGAGTCCGAGGGCGGCGCGGACCTCGGCAGGGATCACTAGACGACCCTGCTGTCCGATGACAACCGTGGCATCCATGCAGTTAGTGTGCCATGTAATCCAAGAAGGTGCCACGAGCGGGAGCCACCGGCCGCCCGAGGCAGTTCGGTTCAGACGTCCACGCTGCCGCCCGCTCGCCAGTAGCGCCCGTCGCGGCGATCCATGAAGCCCTCTTCGACGAGGTACCGACGCAGGCTCGCGACATCGGGGTAGAACCGGCCGAGTCGCTCGTTGATTTCCGGCTCCGACCAGCTCACCCCGATGTCGAAATGGCCGGCGACGTAGTCGAGCACGACGAGCCGCTTGCGCAACTTCGACGGCATCGAGCGCAGGGCGCCGTCGGTGCCGACGAACGCCCGCAACACTGCGTCGCGGTCGCGTAATGCGTCATCCAGGGCCGGGCGGTCCATCAATCCACGGTAGCCGAGCCGGCCGGGACGGTTTGACCGGGTTCCTCTAGCCGCGCTCGGCGCGCGAGTCCAGAAGGGCGATCGTGCCGGTTGACCCGTCCAGCCGGATGAGCTGCCCAGTCTGCAAGCGCGTGGTCGCCTCATGCACCCCGACAACCGCAGGTATGCCGTACTCCCGCGCGACCACGGACCCGTGCGTCATCATTCCGCCCACCTCCGTCACCAGCCCACCGGCGGTGAGGAAGAGGGGCGTCCACGCCGGGTCGGTGCCCGGGCACACCATGACCTCACCCGGGCGCAGCTCGGCGTGGGCCGGGTCGCGCACGACGCGCACCCTGGACTGGACAACGCCGGGCGAAACCGGGCTGCCGGTGATGACGCCCTCGCCGTCGTCGACCCGGCCGAGGCCCTCGTAGTAGGTGCGGCCGTCGCCGACGAGGACGCGCGGCACCTGCTGGCGGCGCAGTTCGGCCGTGCGCGCCGCCCGGCGCTGGGCGACCGTTTCGCGCAGACCGCCCAGGCCATGCTCCGGTAGGCCGAGCAGCTCCTCCAACCTCAGCAGGAACACCTCCTGCGGCTCGTCGAGGATGCCAGCCGTCATGAGGTCGGTGCCACTGGCTAGCAGCGCTTCCCGGGCGACACCCAGGACCCGGACGAGGGTGAACTTGGGGGTTTCCCGAGCACCGGCGAGAGCGCGGACCCGGCTGGCCACGAACCGCACGGCCACGGCCCGCACCCGTCCGCGAGCGAGGCTGGCGGCACTCGCGGCCAGACTCAAAACTGCCGCCTCCGCCGCCTTCTCCCCGCGCGCGAACACCTCCGGGGGCGCTTGGTCCTCGGGCATGTTCAGGTATCGCTGGACCGTCGCCAGCACGTCGGCGGGCTCCTCGCGCCATCGTGGCCGGCCCAGGTCGATCTCGCCGACTCCGCGCATCCCGTAACGCTCCAGGAAGCCGGACACCGCGGCTTGGGCGGCGCCCGGCAGGCGCCCCACGGCATACTCGCGGGCCAGCACCTGCGGGCTCTCGGTGCTGAACTGCTCCCGGGACTCCGGGTCGCGCCGCACGTGCTGAGCCACCTGCCACAGCGCCAGATCCATCTCGGTCGTGACATTGCGCGGGATGGCGCGAGTCACCTCCATGACCATAGGTGCGACCCCGTGGCCCGAGTCGCCCGCTGCACCCGCCAGCTGGGTGAGCAGCCGAAGGCCGGCGATGGACGGCAGGATCATCGGCCCAAGTCGTGGTCCGAGGGTGGGGATTCCCCGGTCGAGGACCGTTGCCATGGCGCGTGCCCGCTGAGCGGCCCGGACCAAGGGATCCGAGGACGTTGCCGCGTGCTGCAGGCGCGTCGACTCGGCAACGGTCCTCGACCGGGGAATCCCCACCCTCGGACCACGACTTGGGCCGATGATCCTGCCGTCCA
>JBIOUP010000070.1:0-29574 GCA_044867305.1 Dermatophilaceae bacterium | reverse complement strand
CCTGATGCGTGACGGTCCGAAGTGGCCCTCGGACGACCCCACGCTGCGCCCGAGGTGGCTCTTCGACGTCCGGGAGCACTTCCTGGACAGTCCGGACGACGCCTTGCCCGCGGTGGTCCGGGGCGTGGTCGGGGAGTCCTGGCGGCGCTCCCTGCAGCTGGGTGTGAACCCCCACGGAACCGCCCCGCTCGAGCTCGAGGAAGGCGCGCTGCGCGCCTACCGGGAGAGGCATCCCCTCGCCGCTCTCATGCCGATGGTGCGCTACCTGCTGGAGCAGGACGCTGACGAAGCTGGGCACATCGTGGCCGTCGGGGACGCTGGGGGCCGGCTGCTGTGGGTCGAAGGACATCATGGCCTGCGCTCCCAGGCCGAGCAGATGCACTTCGTCGAGGGCGCACTGTGGAGCGAGCGCGGCGCCGGCACCAACGCCCCGGGCACCGCCCTGGCGCTGGGCGTGCCGGTGCAGATATCGGCGGCTGAACATTTCTGCGACGAGGTCCACACCTGGAGCTGCGTCGCCTCGCCCGTGCGCAACCTCCTCGACGGCACCGTCCTCGGGGTCATCGACCTGACAGGCGGTGACGACGTGGTCGGGCCACGCAGTCTGGCCCTGGTCCGGGCTTGCGCGGCAGCGATGGAGGCCCAGCTGCTCGTTTCCGCGCGCGAGCATGCCGGGCTCGTCGTGCCGGCATACCCGGATGCGCTCGAACCAGCCGTGCTCCCAGCAGACCTGCCGGAGGGGGCGCCGTGGTCGCTGCCGCAGCCCCGACGCAACCGTCGGCTGTCCGTGCCAACCAGCCGCGGCTGGCGAGGGAGAAGGCCCGGCGTCGGGCGGGACGGCCTCATCTCGGGCTGCCTGGAGCTGCTCGGCTTGGATGCTGGCATCCTGCACCTGCCCGACCGCGCGATCTCCCTGAGCCGCCGGCACGCCGAAATCGTCTGGCTGCTTTCCCGGTCCGACCGCGGCATGACCGTGGAGGGTCTGGACGCCGCGCTGCATGAACACGGGTCGCACCTGGTCACGATCCGATCGGAGATGTTCCGACTGCGCAAGGTGCTCGGTGACGACGTGCTGAGCTCGCGCCCGTACCGCTTGCGCCTGGACATCACGTCGGACGTCGACCAGCTGCGCCAGCTCCTCGCGCGTGGTGCGGTGCTCAAGGCCCTCGACCTGTTCCGCGGTCCGCCCATACCGGGCTCGGAGGCACCCGGTGTGGTCAACCTGCGTGCCGAGGTCGTCGCCGAGCTGCGGGCCGCGGTCCTGGCCAGCCGCAGTACGACGGCACTCGAGCGGTGGACCGCGATGGACGAAGGCCATGACGACGCGCAGGCCTGGCAGGCCCTCGGGACGGCGTTGCCGTACGGATCGCCCAAGCGCGCGACCGCGAAGGCGCACGTCGCCCGGCTCGCAACGTAGATGCAACCTCGGGCTACCTAGGCTCCGACGCACCGGCTCGACGACGAACCGGACAAGCGGAGGAGGAACCTCAATGACTGTGTATGCCGCGCCCGGCCAGCCGGGCAGCCCCGCGACGTACGCTTCGCGGTATGACAACTGGATCGGCGGGCAGCGGGTTGCCCCCGTCAAGGGTCAGTACTTCGAGAACGTCACCCCCGTCACCGGCCAGCCGTTCTGCGACATCGCGCGCAGTACCGCCGAGGACGTGGACCTTGCTCTCGACGCAGCACATGCGGCTGCGCCAATGTGGGGCACGACGTCGAACACTGAACGCAGCAACGTCCTGCTGAAGATCGCCGACCGGATCGAGGCGAACCTCGAAGCCATCGCGGTCGCCGAGACCTGGGACAACGGCAAGCCCGTACGTGAGACGCTCGGGGCCGACATCCCGCTCGTCGTCGACCACTTCCGCTACTTCGCGGGCGCCCTGCGGGCGCAGGAAGGCACCATCTCCCAGCTCGACGAGGACACCGTCGCCTATCACTTCCACGAGCCGCTCGGCGTCGTCGGGCAGATCATCCCGTGGAACTTCCCGCTCCTGATGGCGACCTGGAAGCTGGCACCTGCGCTCGCCGGTGGCAACGCCGTCGTCCTCAAGCCGGCCGAGCAGACCCCGGCCTCGATCATGTACGTCATGGACCTGATCGCCGACCTGCTGCCGCCGGGCGTGCTCAACGTGGTCAACGGTTTCGGCGTCGAGGCGGGCAAGCCCCTGGCTTCCTCACCCCGGATCCGCAAGATCGCCTTTACCGGTGAGACAACGACGGGTCGGCTGATCATGCAGTACGCCAGCCAGAACCTCATCCCCGTAACGCTCGAGCTCGGTGGGAAGAGCCCGAACATCTTCTTCGAGGACGTCTCCGCGGCCAACGACGACTTCTACGACAAGTCACTCGAGGGCTTCACCATGTTCGCCTTCAACCAAGGCGAGGTGTGCACCTGCCCGTCCCGGGCGCTGGTCCAGTCCTCGATCTACGAGCGCTTCATGGCCGACGCCACCGCCCGCACGAAGGCGGTCAAGCAGGGCAACCCACTGGACACCGAGACGATGCTCGGTGCGCAGGCCAGCAACGACCAGCTCGAGAAGATCCTCTCCTACATCGACATCGGCAAGAAGGAGGGGGCCCGCGTGCTGACCGGCGGTGAGCAGGTCCACTTGGAGGGCGACCTCGCTGGTGGGTACTACGTGCAGCCGACGATCTTCCAAGGCGACAACTCGATGCGCATCTTCCAGGAGGAGATCTTCGGACCCGTCGTGTCAGTGACCTCGTTCAACGACTTCGACGACGCGATGAAGATCGCCAACGACACGCTGTACGGCCTCGGCGCGGGCGTGTGGTCGCGCGACTCGCACACCATCTTCCGGGCCGGTCGGACCATCGAGGCCGGCCGCGTGTGGGTGAACAGCTACCACACCTACCCCGCCCATGCGGCGTTCGGCGGTTACAAGGGCTCGGGTATCGGACGGGAAACCCACCACATGATGCTCGAGCACTACCAGCAGACCAAGAACGTGTTGGTCAGCTACAGCCCGACGAAGGTCGGCTTCTTCTAGAGCCTGCGGAGCCCCAGGGGCTTGGCCGTGCGGCCCCTGGGGCTCCCGAGCGGCAGATACCGGCAACGAAAGGGCAGCCATGAGCCAGGACCAGCCCTCGCGGGTGGCCGTCACCGAGGCCGCCGCCGAGCTGCTGCGCAGCCTGCGCGACCTGAACGGTCCGTTGATGATCCACCAGTCTGGTGGCTGCTGCGACGGCAGCTCACCCATGTGCTACCTGCGAGGGGAGTTCCTCACCGGGGACTCGGACGTCCTGCTTGGCGAGCTGTTCATCGGCGGTGGGCTCGGCGAGGGTGATGTGGTGCCGGTGTGGATGTCCCGGAGCCAGTTCGAGTACTGGCGGCACACCCATCTGACGATAGACGTCGTCTCCGGCCGCGGAGCGGGCTTCAGCCTGGAGGCTCCGACGGGTCAGCGGTTCCTGATCCGGTCGCGGCTGCTCACCGACGATGAGCTCGCCGTGTTCGAGCCCGAGGCCTCCTCATCCTGACCGAGGGGCTCCGGCATCTGCTCCTGGCTAGAGTGCCATGACGGCACCCGACCCGCACAGGAGCCCAACGCGTGAGCGAGGACATCACTGCGCAGCTGTTCGCCGCTCTGTCCGCCGACCCGCTTGCGCGGCTGCTCGGCATACAGATCGAGAGCATCCGCCCGGGGCGGGCGCGGGCGACCATGGCCCTCACCCGAGAGCACCTCAATGCGGTCGGGTCTGGGCACGGCGGCGCGACGATGGCCCTGATCGACGTCGTGCACGCGGCGGTGAGCAACAGCCACGGCACCGTCGCGGTGGCCCAGGAGGTGCACACGGAGTTTCTTGCGCCGAGCGCGCAAGGCGATGAGCTGGTCTGTGAAGCCGTCGAGCTGCAACGCACCCGGCGGACTGCCATCTACCGGATCGAGGTCCGGACGCAACCCGGGGAGGGGCAGGACCCCGCGCTCGTCGCGACCGCCTTGGCCCGCGTGTACCGCACCGGCAAACCGTGGGTCACGGCTGGAAGCGGTACCCCATCCCGGGCTCGTTGAGCAGATGCCGCGGGCGGGCCGGGTCCGTCTCGAGCTTCCTGCGCAGCTGCGCCATGTACAGGCGCAGGTTGCCCTGAGCGCTCTCGTAACCACGCCCCCACACCTCGGTCAGCAGCTGGCGCTGACTGACCAGTTTGCCGGGATGGCGGACGAGGAACTCCAGCAGATGCCATTCAGTCGGGGTGAGATGGATGTCGGTGCCGTTGCGGGAGACCCGATGGGAAGCCAGGTCCACGGTGGCCTCACCCAGCTGGACCACCGGCTGGTCGTCCTTGGACGCCGCTCGTCGCGTCACCGCCCGCAGCCGGGCCAACAGCTCTGCCATGCCGAACGGCTTGGTGACGTAGTCGTCGGCTCCGGCATCGAGCGCCTGGACCTTGTCGGCGCTGTCGGAACGGCCCGACAGCACCAGGATCGGCACGCTGGTCCAGCCCCGCAGACCGGCCACCACCTCGGTGCCGTCCATGTCGGGCAGACCCAGGTCCAAGACGACCACGTCCATGGGATGGGCAGCGGCCAGCCTCAGGGCGTCGCCGCCTGAGACAGCCGTGTGCACCTCGTAGTTGCGGGCCCGAAGATTGATGCAGAGGGCTCGCAGCAGGTTGGGCTCGTCGTCGACGACGAGTACCCGCGTCATCGTTGCGCGTCCTGGCGTTCGCACAGCCCGGGTGCCGGGTCGTGGTTGGGATCCGTGGGCAACGAGATGAGCATGGTCAGACCGCCGCCAGGGGTCTCCTCGGGTTCCAGGGTTCCCCCCATCGCCTCCGTCAGCCCCCGGGCGAGAGCCAGCCCCAGGCCAACGCCGGTGGTGTTGTCGCTGTCGCCAAGACGTTGGAACGGCAAGAACACCCGCTCCCACTCAGTCGGCGGTATGCCGTTGCCGCGGTCGACGACGCGCAGCTCCACCCGCTGCTCAAGATGGCTACACGTCACCAAGGGTGGCTTCTCGGGTGGGGAGTAACGCAGCGCATTGCTCACGAGGTTGGCGAGGACCCGTTCGAGCAGGCCAGGGTCGCACAGGACGAGCGGGAGGTCGTCGGGGGTCTCGATGAGCACGCTGCGCGCCTCCGGGCCGACGTCATCGAGGGTGCGGGCCACGACCTCGTCCACGGCGCTCGGCTGCACGTCGATGGGCAGGGCTCCGGCTTGCAGGCGGCTCATGTCGAGCAGGTTGTCGACCAGGCCGGCAAGACGGTCGAGCGACTCGTCGGCTGCGACGAGCAGCTCGATGCGGTCGCTGGCAGTGAGCTTGACGTCCTTGCTCAGCAGGCTGGACACCGAGGCCTTGGCGGCTGCCAGCGGAGTGCGCAGGTCGTGGCCGACGGCGGCGAGCAGCGCCGAGCGCACCTTGTTCGCCTCGGCGAGCGGAACGGCCGCGGCGGCCGCTTCGCTCAGTCTGGTCCGGTCCACCACGACGGCGACTTGCGCTGCGAACGCGGCCAGCAGCCGCCGATCCTGCGCTTCGAGCGGCCGGCCGCTAAGCGCGAGGGCGAGTCGCTCGCCTGCGGGCACCTCGGTCTCGGCTTCGCGCGGGGTGTAGCAGACCGGGCCGGAGCTCGCCAGGGGGACCCAGCCATCCTCGGTCTGCTCAAGCAGCGTTGCAGAGGTGAGCCCGAACGTTTCGCGGACTCGATCGAGCATCTGCTCCAACGCTCCCTCACCCACGAGGACGCTGCCGGCCAGGTTTGCCAGCGTCCGGGACTCCGCTGCCGCGCGGGCGGCTTGGCGCGTACGGCGGGCGGCGAGGTCGACCGCCCCGCTGACCAGCATCGCGACGAGGACGAACACGATCAGAGCGAGCGCGTTATTGGTCTCGCCGATGGACAGCGTGTGCAGCGGTGGCGTGAAGTAGTAGTTCAGTAGCGCAGAGCCGGCGACCGCTGCAATGAGCGCGGGAGCGAGCCCGCCGACCAGCGCGACGACGACCGTGACGAGCAGGAAGATCAGCATGTCGCTGACCAGGTTCACCTCACCGCGGAACGGCACCAGGACCAGCGTCATGACAATCGGGAGCAGGACCGCGAGCAGGTAGCCGTGCGCTCGACGTCTGGTGCTCAGGCTGCCGCGACCGTGCGGCAGGGCCAGCCCTCGGCCGGTGTGCAGGTGGGTCACGATGTGTACATCGATGTCACGGGAGTCCCGGATGGTGTTGGTGGCCGTGCCGGCACCGAACAGTCTTGCCCAGGTAGGTCGTCGGCTGTCCCCCAGGACGAGCTGGGTGGCGTTCTCGGCTCGGGCGAAGGCCAGCAAGGCGCCCGGCACGTCCTCCCCGAGGACCTGGTGGTAGGTGCCGCCGAGCGACTCCACCAGCAGGCGCTGCGTGGCAAGCGCCCCCTGGTTGGCTCCGCGCAGCCCATCCGATCTGGCGACGTGAACCGCGATCAGGTCACCACGGCTGGCTCGCGCCGCGATGCGTGCCGCTCGTCGGATCAAGGTGTCGCCCTCCGGACCACCGGTCAGGGCGACGACCACACGTTCGCGAGCCTCCCACGTGGTGGTGATGTCGTGCTGCTCTCGGTACAGCTGCAGGGCGTCCTCGACCCGGTCGGCTGTCCACAGCAGGGCGAGCTCGCGCAGTGCGTTGAGGTTGCCGGCCCGGAAGTAGCTGGCGAGTGCTGCATCGATCTGATCCGGTGCGTACACGTTGCCGTGGGCCAGGCGCCGGCGCAGCGCCTCGGCCGTCATGTCGCGAAGCTCGATCTGGTCGGCCGCCCGCACGGTGGCATCGGGCACGGTCTCGCGCTGGTGGACGCCCGTGATCTTCTCGACGACATCGTGGACAGACTCCAGATTCTGGATGTTGACCGTCGTGATCACATCGATCCCGACGGCCAGCAACGCCTCGATGTCCTGCCATCGCTTCGCGTTGCGCGAGCCAGGCGCGTTCGTGTGTGCCAGCTCGTCGACGAGAGCCACTTCCGGCCGGCGAGCCAGCACCGCGTCGAGGTCCATCTCTTCGAAGGTGACACCGCGGTAGGTGAGCGTACGTCGGGGGATGACCTCCAGGGCGCCGATCATCTCGGCGGTGTGCACTCGCCCATAAGTCTCGACGAAGCCCACGGCGACGTCCGTGCCCCGCTCCGCGCGACGGCGTCCCTCGCTGAGCATGGCGTAGGTCTTGCCCACCCCTGGCGCGGCCCCGAGGTACACGCGCAGCTTGCCGCGGTTGCCCACGGTCCTAGTGTCCCTCGTTTGCTCCAGCCCTGTTCGCCGGCGACCCGGTCGATGCTGGCCGCAGGTGTCCGGGGCTCCCTGGGGGGAGCCCTAACAGGGCCCTAACGGGTTGGCGCCAGGTCCTAACAGCGCCAGCACAGACATGGGCAGGCCGCACGCACGACACTGACGTTGTGCGAACCGAAGCAGCGGGCAACAGGACTTTCGAGGAGCAGAAGGTGGCGAGTCACGATCAGGCCGTGTCGTGGCGAGCCGTGCCGCGAGCCGTGATCGTGGGTGCCGCTGCGGTCTTGCCAGCCGTTACGTGCGCGGTGTTCGCCATGTGGCGCGGCCAGGTCACAGCCGCAACAGTCGCCCTGGTTCTCGTCGTGTGGGTGGTGGCTGCCGCCGCAACCGGTGACCGCCTCGCCGGCATGGTGGCTGCCGTCTCCGGCGGCCTCTCGTTCGACTTCTTCCTCACGGTCCCATACCGGGCGTTCACCATCGCAGATCCTGACGACGTCGAAGTGACGGTCTTGTTGGTCCTGATCGGCCTGGCCGTCGTCGAGGTCGCCCTCTGGGGTCGCCGTCAGCAGGCCAGGGCGGCGCGCCGCTCGGGCTACCTGGACGGTGTGCTCAGCACTGCAGAAGCGGTCGCGGCGGGGGAGACGCCGACCGCAACGCTCATCGACGTGGTGGCGCGCCAGATCGTCGACGTGCTGGGAGTGGAGAGCGCCCGCTATGTCTCCGGTGCATTGGGGGATGCCCGCGTGGCCGTGCTTGACCACGATGGGGTGCTCAGCCGCGGTGGCAACCCCCTGGACGTCGATCGCCACGGCCTTCCGGTCGATCAGCACATCGCCATCCTGGTCCGGCGGGGACCGCGGACTGTCGGACACTTCATGATCTCATCGGCCTCGAAGATCACCTACCCGACGACCGAACAGCGCCGTGTCGCAGTGCTGCTGGCAGACCAGGTGGCTTCGGCAGTGGACTCGGGCTGACACTGACGAGGAACGGCGGATCCCGCCGTTGCTAGGCGGCGTCGTCGTGAATGGCGGTGGGGTGGGTGGTGTGGCTGCGGCCGTTGGGGGCGGTCCAGGTGCAGATGCCGTCGGCGGTCATGGTGACCTGCCAGCGAGCGTGGTGTTTGAACCCGTGGTGCACTCTGCAGAGTGCCTGCAGGTTCGCTGCCGACGTCGGACCGTCGGGGTGGCGGACGACGTGGTCGAGGTCGCAGCGGTCGGCGGTCGTGCTGCAGCCGGGGAAGCGGCAGGTGCCATCGCGGGCCCGCACTTGTCGCGCCAGGGCGGCGCCGGGTCGGTAGGTGCGCTCGTCCAGGTGCTCCACGGCGCCGGTATGCCGGTTGGCGACGGCGAGGCGGATGCGCAAGTCGGGGTCGGCCAGGATGGCAGCCAGCTGGTGGGGCAGCAAGGTGCCCGTCGGTGGAGTGGTGACCACCCCGGGCACGAACCAGATCTGCCCAGCGTGGTCATGGCGCAGGTGCGGGTTGGCCGCGACATCCAGGTGACCTTGCAGCAGCAGCGCGACCCGTCCTTCCAGCGCCGGCTCTTCGTCCTGCTCCGGCAGTAGAGGGTGGCCGTTACCAGGTTGGCTGGGCAGGTTCAGCTGGACGGGGTTGCGGTTGGTGAAGTCCAGCACGTCGGCCCATGACCGTAACCGCCCACCACACTGACATATCGGCGGGGGGTTCACCGGCGGCACCACCACGGCCGGCCCACCCTGGCGTGGGGCTCGCGGCAAGCCGGCGGTCGGCTCCGCGAGTGCCTCGCCTGCACCGGCGGGATTGGCGTCGCCGGTGCACAATGCCGTGTGGACCGACTGGCCGGCGGGGTCCTCAGCAGGATCAGGTGCGACGGGTCCTGCTGGTGAGGCATCGTGCCCTGGTGCGGGGGAGGCTGGTCGCGGTCGGCCCGAGGGTGGAGTCCCGGCGCACGCATCGCTGGGCAGGAGGGCGGCCTCGGCGGGCAGCACGATGGTGACGGTGGTGCTGACGTGTACGTCGGATAGGACCAGCTCGGCCAGGGCATCGGCGCGGGAATGGGAGATGGTCAACTCGGGATTGGCAGCCCGGTAGTCCGCGGCGAGCCGTCCGATGGCTTCCCACATCCGTCCGGAGACGTCGGTGGGCAGGACCGCTTCCCAACGGGTCAACCCGGGCTCATCGTGCGGGCACAGTCGGACGTTGCGCTCGACCAGCGCGGTCGGGGCAGCCTCAGGGGCTTGGCACTCGGTGGCCAGCCGGGCGGCGATGCGGCTGACTCGGCTCTTGAGCCGGGAGCCGGCCAGCTCTCGGATGTCGATGTGGTGTAAGCGGGCCTCGAACTCGGCCAACTGCTCCAGACCGACCCGGCGGGCCGTGGCACAGATGGCGCTGACCCGGTGCGCTTCCAGATCCCCGGCCCACGCCAACGCCGCGGTGCGCGGCAGCAGGGCGAGCCACCGCCCGGTCTCGATCCGGGTCAGCATGGTGCGTGGCGCGATCCGCAGTATCGGCGCAAGCGACGCGGCCGCCTCCTGCTCCGGCGACGGCGCCCCAACCAGCATCCCCCGCCCACCGGCGACACGGGCGTTTCGCTCCACGGCCCGCTCCGTGACCGTCTGGTCGCTGATCCGGTCGATGGCCACCTGTTGGCGCGCGTGCATCGCATTGGCCACCCGTTGGGTCGCGGCGATGACACACTCGGCGTCATCGACACCCAGCCGGCACAGCTCATGCTCGCTGACCCGCGAGAGGGCGGCGGCGAGGGCGAACGGGTCCGCGGCTTGCACCCCAGCCACCGTCGGCTCACATACGCCCTCGAACATGTGAACTATCATATCAGCAGTCCCGTTTACAGCAAGACCTTTTCGGCATGTCTTCAGCTCTACTGCTGGGACTGATCGTGGTCGCCAACGGTGACAGGAGAAGGCACTTCCAGGTCAGGCCGGCCGCAGCACCGCCGTGGATTCGCGGTACTCCAGACCGAAGGCAGCCCAGGGGCCGCTACTGTGCGTCGGCGAGGGCGTTCGCGCCCCCCAGCACGTCTTCACGGAGGATTCGGCAGACCCGTTCAGGCTCCTCGAAGATGGGACTGTGCGCCGAGGCGGCGAAGCTGTAGAACCCTTTGACCGGCGCAGTGAGTCTGGTGAAGTAGCCTCGCGCCAGGGGGTAGGAGCACGTGTAGTCGTGTATGCCGTGCAGGAAGTAGATCGGGATCCTGAACTGCGTCAGCTCGTCGGCCAGATCGGTCCGCACCATCTGATCCCAGAGCACGCTGACCCCGCAAGAGAGCTTGCCCCGCCACGTCCTCAGCTTCTCACTGAGGGTGTACTGCGGACTCCGCCACGACGGCAGGAAGATGCCGGTGAACACGGACGTCATGGCGCGGGTGGTGCCAACACCGAGCCGGTGCATGGCCGCATCGCGCACCGCGAGGTAGGCGCGCGGAGCTCCGTCCTTGGTGACCGGCGCCTGCTCCAGTCGGCGGACCATCCTTGTGTCGCCTGCTCGGCGGTAACGATCCAGCAGGTACTCGTAGGCCAGCATCTCCGAGGCCAGCGCATCCACCATTTGCGCAACACCGATGTAGGCGGCGTAGCGCTCCGGCGCCTGCGCGACTGCGTGCAGACCGATGAAGGTCCCTCCGGAATGGGCCATCAGGTAGATCCGTTGTTGGCCAAAGCGTTTCCGAAGGTAGTCAGTCAACGTGAGCGTGTCGGCGATCAGCTGTTCCAAGGTCACCGTTTCCGGCGTCATCCCTGGGCGGTAGGAAAGACCAGCGCCGCGCTGTTCCCACCAGACGACCGTGAAGTCGTTCTCGAGGCCGGTCGGGTATCGCTCCGTGAGGAAGTACTCCGGCAAGCCGCCATGCAGGTAGAGCAACACGGGATGGGCGCAGCTCTTGCTCTGGACGAACATCCCCTGCGGCACGCCGTTGACGTCGACATAGAGCTTCTCGGAAACGCTCCCGGCAAGCGGGCGCCCATGGCGATCCGTGAGCCGGAGAGGCTCGCCCCTACTCCACAGCCCGATCCGACGCAGCACGAGCCCGGCAACAATGGTGGTGGCTGTGGTGATAGGGATGCGTCGAAGCATGGATCCACCGTTCTGCGCACGCCTGCGCCGCGCCGACTGAGGGCTCAAGGGCCCGCAGGATGGCTGAGGCTACCGGACACCGAGGAGGCATCGTGGACCTGACAGGTGCTGTCCTGGTGGGCCTGCTCGCAGTGGCCTACGCCCTGGCTGCATCCCGCCTCGAACGCCGCTCGGTCGGTGGCCCCCTGGTGTTCACAGCCGCGGGGCTGGCGCTGGGGCCGTCGGGCCTGTCGCTCATCGACCTGCCGGCCTCGAGCGAGACCGTCAAGCTGGTCACCGAGCTGACGCTGGCGCTGCTGCTCTTCGCGGACGCGTCCACTGTCGGTTTTCGTCAGCTGCGCAAGCATGCGGGCCTTCCGCTCCGGCTGCTGGCGATCGGGCTTCCGCTGACGATCGCTCTTGGCACCGTGCTCGCGCACTCAGTGCTGACCGCAGCGACGTGGGCCGTCGCAGCACTGGCGGCCACGATCCTGGCGCCCACGGACGCCGCCTTGAGCCTGCCCGTCGTCTCGAACCCTCACGTGCCGCTGACGATCCGGACCAGCCTCAACGTCGAAAGCGGTCTGAACGACGGGATCGCGAGCCCTGTGGTCACCGTTCTCCTCGCCGTAGTCGCAGTCGAGGAGTCCGCAGCCCAGGGCTGGTTGCCGCAGGCGATCGCTGGAATCGCGGTCGCCCTGGCTGTCGCCACCGCATTGGGCGCAGGCGGCGGATGGCTGGTTATCCGGGCACGGTTGCGAGGCATGACGACACCACTGTCCGAGCAGCTCGTCGTCCTGGTGCTGGCGCTGGTGAGCTATGTCGGCGCTGTCGAGCTGGGGGGAAACGGGTTCGTGGCCAGCTTCGTCGCGGGTCTCGGCTTCGGCGCGCTGACGCGCCATCAGCTCGCCGGCGCCACGGAGTACACCGAGAACAGCGGGTTGTTCCTGTCGTACGCGGTGTGGGTGCTGTTCGGAGCGGTGCTTGTCGGACCACTCCTGCAGGGGGGCTGGCATGGCGCCGCGCTTGGGTATGCCGTGCTGTCGCTCACCGTCGTCCGGATGGTGCCCGTCGCGCTGGCCCTCATCGGCACCCGTCTCGACTGGGCGAGCGTGCTGTTCCTCGGGTGGTTCGGCCCTCGCGGACTGGCGTCGGTCGTCTTCTTCATCATCGCGACCGACGAGCTGCACCTCGGTCGCGACGACGCGACGTCGGTCGTTGCCGAGACAGTGGTCTGGACGATTCTGCTGTCCGTCGTCCTGCATGGCCTGAGCGCTGGCCCGTTCAGTGCTCGCTTCGGACGGCATACCCGCCTCGCCGAGGGCGCAGGGTCCTCCGGGGCGACAGCTCAGGACACGGGCGAAAGCGCCGGACGGCGTCGGCTGGGCATCACCTCGCTCGATCCGCAAGGGCCCTAGCCATGGCAGCTTGTGAGTGAGGCGACACCCGGGCAGACAAAGACCGTGATGTGCGGCATTGCCCCGATGCAGGGGCCGGACGCACGATGGGGGCATGGGTGGGCGCCTATCCGATCACGGGATGAGCCAACGCGACGCCGAGACGGCATACCGGGCGCTTGGCTCCTCTCCCAGCCAGCACATCGCGCTGGCGGTGCGCTGCGCACGCGGGCATCGTGTGGCTGCGATCTACCGAACCCCGCAAGGGCTCGTGTATGCCGCCCGTCCATGGGCACGCAGTCACGGCGACCGGGACCTGCTCGACGCTGCGCACCACGGTGGACGACGCGAAGCCCTGTGGTTCGACTGGCTCGCGCCCGGGCCCGGCCTCACGATGGATGACCCGTTGCCTGCCGGGTGCGAGTGCGGGCGCCGCGAGCTGTCGCGATCCCGGCTGCATGAAGCCATGAGCGATGGGAGCAAACGTCTGCTCATCGACTAGCACCCGGCGCAGACGCCCTGAGCCATCCAGGGCACGCGCCAAGTAACCGCTAGGACGCGCACCCCATCGCCCAGTACCGTGGGATTGGTCGGTTGGCCGTGTCGTGGGGTGGGAAGGGCGTCCGCGGTGCGTGAGCGCACGTATCTGAACTTCGACGTGCTAGTGCAGCCTGCCGTCGGAGGCGGGTACGAAGCGCGCGTGCTGAACGGCCCCGCCGGCGAGACTGGGCCGGTGAAGGTGGCAATCCCCTTTTCCGACTTGGAGATCGAGAACTTCCTGTTGCGCATCGGACGTCCTCGCCGCGGGTTGACGCGCAGTCTGCAGTCGCCGGAAGCCGCGGCGGTGCGGGGGTTCGGTGGGGTCCTGTTCGATGCGGTGTTTCGCGACCAGCTTCGGGTGGCGTTGGCGAGCAGCCTCGACATCGCTGAGGGCGCCGGGGCCGGCCTGCGGATGCGCCTTCGACTGACCGAGGCCCCCCAGCTGGTCGACCTGCCGTGGGAGTACATGTACAACGGTGACGCACACCGGTTCATGGCTTTGTCGGAATGGACCCCGCTCGTGCGCTACCTGGAGCTGCCCGGCCGTGTCCGCCCCCTGGCCGTGCAACCACCAGTGCGGCTGCTCGTCATGGTCGCGAGCCCCACCGACTTCCCCGCGCTCGACGTGGAGTCTGAGTGGAACAAGCTGCAGGTCGCTCTGCGCCGTCTGGAAGACACCGGCCGCGTGCAGGTCGACCGGGTGCCGAGCGGGAGCCTCGCCGACCTACAGCGCCAGCTGCGACGGGGCGAGTACCACGTGTTCCACTACATCGGCCATGGCACGTACGACATCCAGGCGAACGACGGCGTCCTCGCATTCGAGGGCCCGCAAGGCCGGGGCCAGCTGGTCAGCGGCACCGACCTGGGGGCACTGCTGCACGACCATCGAACGCTGCGGCTGGTACTGCTCAACTCGTGTGAGGGGGCCCGCAGCGGCCGGACCGACCCGTACTCGGGCACCGCCCAGAGCCTCGTCCGGCAGGGCATCCCCGCTGTGGTGGCCATGCAGTTCGAGATCACCGACGAGGCCGCGATCACTCTCGCGCAGAGTCTGTATGAAGCGGTCGCCGACGGCTACCCGCTCGATGCGGCCCTCAGTGAGGCGCGCAAGGCGGTGAAGAACGAGCCCAACCCAGTCGAGTGGGGCACCCCGGTCCTCTACCTGCGGGCCGAGGACGCACGGGTCTTCGACATGGCCGCCGCCGGTGTCGCCGCGGCGACGTCCGTCGTGGTCACCGACCCCGGCACAAGCGCGGCCCAGGCGGCAGGCGACCCCAGCGAGGCCGCGCCCGCGCAAACCAACCCGGTCGCCGTCCCCATGCGCAGCGCGCAATCGGCAGAAGCAGCACCGATACCGGCTGAGCCGGCAGCCGCATCAGCTGAGCCCGCCAGCGAGCCCGCCAGCGAAGGCCCCCCGCCTGTCGCGGCTACCGACCGGCGAACCGCCCGCCAGCTCGTGGCAGCCGATAGCACCACAAACACTGGTCAGACCAGGCGCTGGCTCGTGCTGGGTGTGGTGGGCCTCGTTGCCCTGGCTTTGGTTGTCCTCGGCGTGCTGTGGCTGCGCCGTTCCCCGGCGAGCGACGGCACGTCCACCACCACTGCGGCTCCCACGCCGATCGTCACGAGCGTTGACGTTCCCGGAACGCAGGCGTTCACCGACTCCGGGGTGGCGTGCAAGCCAGGCGCCGTCCTCGACATCACTGCCACCGGAACGGTGCAGCACAACGTCGCCGGCCCGAGCAGTGTTGGCCCCGAAGGATCTCCGGACCCGGCCGCGCGACAGTTCAACGTGGCCGGGCTGGCCAACGCCAACCATGCCGCGCTCTTCGCCAGCCTGGACCGCAAGGCGCCCTTCGTCGTTGTGGGGCAGTCGCTGCGCTTCACCTGTCCGGGCGCGGGCGAGCTGTTCTTCGGCATCAACGACATCGGAGTCGACAACAACGGCGGCAAGTTCGTCGCCACGATCACGCAGCGCTGATCCGTCAGGGCTGTTCAGCCAGGGTGAGGGTCGTCGATGCTCGCCGGCCACCGCGGACGAGCTCGACGGCGACCTGGTCGCCGACCGAGGCGGTGACCAGCAGCCGGGCCACGCTGGCCGTCGTGGCCGGCTGCCCGCCCAGCAACGTCACTACATCTCCCGGCTGTATGCCGGCCGCGGCCGCCGGACCGCCCGGCGCCACGGCTTGCACGAACATGGCGGCCGGCGTGTTGAGAGAGGCCGCGACACTGTCCGGGACCGGCGCCATGGTCATGCCGAGCCACGGGTGGGCCGCCCTGCCCTTCTCCAGCAGCTGGCGCGAGATGGACTCGACAGTCGCAGTGGGCACCGCGAAGCCGATTCCCACGCTGCCGCCGCCGGCCTCGCCCGACGCGTTGGGCACCGTCGAGATGGCCGTGTTGACCCCGACCAGCCGCCCGTCACAGCTGACCAGGGGTCCGCCCGAGTTGCCGGGGTTGATGGCGGCGTCGGTCTGGATGGTGCCGACAAGCACCGTCGTGCCACCTTCCCCAGTCGGTGCTGTCACGTCGCGGTTCAGTGCGCTGACGATTCCTGAGGTCACCGTGCCAGCGAGCCCCAGGGGTGCGCCGAGCGCTACCACGGGTTGGCCGACCCGCAGCGCTTCGGCGTCGCCGAGCGGCACGGTCGGCAAGCCAGACCCCTCGACCTTGAGCACCGCGAGATCGGTCTTCGGGTCGCGGCCGACCAGTGTGCTGCGCTTGGTGGTTCCGTCGTTCAGCAGGACGTCGATCTGCCCACCACCCGCCGCAACCGAGATCACGTGGTCGTTGGTGACCACGACGCCGTCGGCCCGTGTGATGGCCCCGCTGCCGGTCCCGGCGTCGGTCCCGTTGCTGGCGGCGATCTTGACCACGGCCGGCAACACATCACGAGCGACCCGCATGGCGTCGCAGCTTCCCGACGCCGAGGAACGCCACGTTGATGTCGCCCACCCCCCGACGAGGCCACCGACGAGCCCCAGGACGAGCGCGCCGTAGAGCATCGGGCTCTTCCAGTCCCAGCGGCGACGGCTCTGTGGGTCAGGTGCGGTATGCCGGGGCGGCTGGCTCTCCGGGCCGGTGGACCGCGGCGGGTCGTCGGCTGTCGCCTGCGACTCCGACGGATTCACGGGCGCCAGCGTACCGAGAGGGGGTCAACGCCCCCGTCAGTCCACCGGAGGCAAAACCGAGCAACGGACGTGATACCGAGCGCTCTAGCGCACCCCTATACCTCCAACGTTCGTTTTTACCTCCACGAAAGGGCGCTCTGTCTGCGGTCGGAGGTGAAACCGAGCGAAAACCTTCGGCCTAGCCGGGCGAGTGGAACCAGGGCGAGCGCAGGTCGTAGAACACGGCATCGCGCATGACCTGCGTCATTTGCTCCATGACCTTCGCCATCGCCTGTTGGACGTCAGCGGGGGGCTGGCGCTGCTCGCCCTTGCGCGCGCTCGCCTCGTCGGTGAAGGCGACGGTTTCGGTGAACGTCCCGTCCGGCTCGAACGCGATTGTGCCCCCCAGGATCTCCGGGCGCATCTCGTGCAGCATCGTCGTGTCGGCCAGCATGGCTTTCATCGGCTCCGGGTCCTCGACCTTGCCGCGGATGACCTGAACGTAGCCCGCGTCGTCCGAGCCCCCGCCCAGGAACGTCGTGACGTCGTCGCAGTCGTGGAACTCGACGGGTCCGTCCATGAGCGCCGTCATGCGCTCGGCCCACGCGGACTGTTCTGGCCTCTTCGAGTTGGCCATGGCGGCTTCGCGGGACTCGAAGCGCACAACCGCGATGAAGATGTTGTCGTCGGTGAAGCCGTAGGTTCCGCCGAGCCAACCGACCGCACCGGGGCTGACTTCGGTGCGCCAGGCCTCGCCCAAGGCGCGAAGCTCGTCCTGGCGGGTGCACGTGCCCTGGACGACTTGGATGAACATGGTGGCCTCCTTGCTGTGCAGGCCCCCGAGCCAGCTCGTTGCTGTCGGTTCACGCTAGAACCACTGCACGCTGGCGTCCATAGCGCGCATAGGACCGGCGTGGCCTCTGAGAGACTCGACGCCGAGCGGCTGGGCGCCGAAGGGTTCGACACGGCATACGCGAGCGTCACGACCCGACCAAGCCGCACGCCATCCTCCGGCTGGACCCCGCCCTCCTGGGCGACGCCCGGCCGGACGACGGCGGTCAGGCCCGGCGACGGTAGGCCCACAGCGCCAGCGGCACGAACACCACGAGCAGGCCCGCCATCCACACGAGCGTCCACATGAGGTTGGTCGCGACCGGACCGCCGATCATCAGGCCACGAACCGTGCTCACCAGGTAGGTGATCGGGTTGTGCTCGACGAAGCCCTGCATCCAGTCCGGCATGGTGGCGGCCGGCACATAGGTGTTGCTGGCGAACCCCAGCGGAAGGACGACCAGGAACATGATGCCTTGCACCGCACCGGACGTGCGCGCGATCATCCCGACGAAGACTGATACCCAGCAGAAGCTCAGCGCGAAGGCCATCGAGATGCCGAGGGCGCCAAGGACACCCCACGCGCTGGTCTCGACCTGAAAGCCCATGAGCAGGCCGGTGACCATCGTGACGACGAAGAGGATCAGGTAGCGGGCCACGTCCGCGAGGACCGCCCCGGTGAGCGGGCCGGACCTGGCGATGGGCAGGGACCGGAACCGGTCGAAGACGCCCTTCTCGATGTCCTGGTTGAGGTTCACCCCGATGCTCACGCTCGCCATCGCGATGAGCTGCCCGACCATTCCGGGCAGGAGGAACTGCAGGTATGCCGACTGGGAGCCGCCCGCGATGGCCCCGCCGAAGATGTAGGTGAACAGAGCGAGGAAGATCACCGGCTGCAGCGTGACGTCGATGAGCGCCTCGGGCGTGCGGAAGGTCTTGATGAGGCTGCGCTTGGCCAGGACCAGCGAGTGCCAGATCGTGGAGCCGCCTCCGCTGGAGGCGCTGGCGCTCAGCACGTCGCGACGACGTTGGCGGGTCGGCAGCGGGGCCTTGCCCGGTGACATGGTTGTCGTGCTCATGCGGCCGCCTCCTCTGCGTCGTCGGTGGTGCGGTGACCGGTCAGGGTCATGAACACCTCGTCCAGGCTGGGCAGATGAAGCGACAGCTCGCTGACGCGGATCGCCGCATCGTCGAGGCGGCGCACCACGCTGCCCAGCGCGGCGTCGTCGTCGACGGCCACGGTGACCTCGAAGCGCCCGGTTCGCTCGGCCGCGCGACCCGCCGTGTCCGCGAGGATCGCAGCCACGTCGTCGACCCGGTGGTGGTCGGTCGGGACCGCGCGAATGCGCTGTCCGCCGATGACGCGCTTGAGCCCGTCGGGGGTGTCATGCGCGATGACCCGGCCGTGGTCGATGACGGTGATCTCGTCAGCGAGCGCGTCGGCCTCGTCGAGGTACTGGGTCGTCAGCAGCACGGTCGAGCCGTCGTCGACCAAGCCGCGCACGACCTCCCACATGTCCTCGCGCTTGGCTGGGTCGAGCCCGGTCGTCGGCTCGTCGAGGAAGATGACCTTCGGGCGCCCGACCAGGCTCGCCGCGAGGTCCAGCCGCCGCCGCATGCCACCGGAGTAGGTCTTGGCCATCCGGCCGGCCGCCTCGGTGAGGTCGAACCAGTCGAGCAGCTCGCCCGCCCGTCGCTTCGCGGCGGACGTCCGCAGGCCGAGCAGCTGGCCGATGAGCACGAGGTTCTGCGTGCCGGTGAGGTCCTCGTCGACGGACGCGTACTGTCCGGTGAGGCCGATGGTCTTGCGCACGTGGTGGGCCTGGGTCGCCACGTCGTACCCGCCGACCGTGGCAACGCCGGCGTCAGCCTGCAGCAGCGTCGCGAGGATGCGCACCGCGGTGGTCTTGCCGGCTCCGTTGGGGCCCAGGACGCCCAGCACGGTGCCGGTGGGCACCGACAGCGAGACGCCGTCCAGGGCTTGGGTGTCGCCGAAGCGCTTGTACAGCCCCTCGGCGTGGATCATGACGTCGGTCGTCGCCATGGTCTGCCCCCTTTCGTTCGTTGGTGCTGCCAGCGTCGCCCCGAGCGCTGACATTCCCCGCACACCGCCCTGTCACCTGCTGACGTGCTCCTGGCGCTCCCACGCCAGCGCGTCCCGGATGGCGTCCGACGCCGTGCGTTCGGCGCTCCAGCCGAGCACTCGACGCGCCTTGGCAGTGCGCGAGTAGGAGCCCACGGCATCTCCTGGCCGGGGCGGTCCGGTGCGCACCGCGAGCGGGCGTCCCGCGACGTCCTCGAAGGCGCGCACCAGCTCCCACACGGTGGTGCCCGATCCGGTGCCGAGGTTGATCGCGCAGCTGCCACCGCTGTCACTGTCGGTGTCACTGTCGGCAGCGGTGGCGCTGTCGAAGCACAGCAAAGCCGCCACGTGGGCCTGGGCCAGGTCCCACACGTGGATGTAGTCGCGGATCCCCGATCCGTCCCGGGTCGGCCACTGAGTTCCGGTAAGGGTGAAGGTTTCGCCGTGGCGGTAGGCCTGCAGCAGCCGGCCGACGACGTGCGTCGGCTCGGGGTCGTACGGGCCGGTGCGCAGCTGCGGGTCCGCACCGATCGGGTTGAAGTACCGAAGGCTCAGCACCTTCAGATCGCTCACCATCGCCACATCAGCAAGAATCCGCTCGCTCATCGCCTTGGTCGCCGCATACGGGCTGGCCGGCTGGATGGGCGAGTGCTCGTCGACCGCCAGGTCCTCGCCGGGCCGGTAGATGGAGGCCGAGGAGCTGAACACCAGGCGGCGAGCGCCCAGTCGCAGCAGGTGGCCCAGGAACGCGATGAGACCGGCGACGTTGTTGCGGTAGTAGTCAAGCGGGTCTCGGGTCGACTCAGCGACGACGGCCCGCGCCGCGCAGTGCACGACGGCTTCGATATCCGGGTGCGCGGCAAACACCTCGTCCATGACCTGTCCGTCGGCGACGGACCCGCGAAAGAAGGCATGTCGGCTCGCGAACCGTTCGGGCCCCTTGCTCAGGTCGTCAAGGACGACGGGCGTCAGGCCGTGGTCGGCGCACGCCGACGCAATGGTGCTGCCGATGTACCCGGCCCCCCCGGTGATGAGGACTTTCACGACCCGGGGGCCCGGGCGAGCAGCAGGTGATGCGGGTGCAGGCGCCGGGAGTCGAGGCGGCGCTGCGTCGTCACCGAACCGAGGTCGCGAAGCCAGCCGGCCATGCGGTCGGGCGGCACGAACGTGAAGGAGCCGCCCTCGGTGATACCGAGCAGCTTGACCGAGAGAGTCTCCTGTGCGGCGTTCCACCGGGCTTTCCACGCCGGCTCCTGCGCCATCTCCTTGACGACGAGCAGGCCCCCGGGAGAGAGCGAGGCGACGGCATCGGTGAGCAGTCGCTGCTGGCGCTGCTCGTCGAGCAGGTACAGCACGTCGACGATGACCACGCTTTCCCACGGGCCAGGGGGCACCGCCCCGGAGGGCGCCTCCTCGAAAGTCACGCGCCCGCCCAGGTCGTTCGCCGCGGCCTGGGCGACGGCGATCTTGTCGGCGTCGATGTCGACGCCATGCACCGTGCGCGCCGGACCGGCCAGCCCGGCATACAGGCTGAACAGCCCATGCCCGCAACCGATTTCGAGCACACGCCCGGACCGGGGCAGGGCAGCCTCGACGGCAGCAAACGGTGCGCTCCACCATCGCAGCAGCGTGTGCACCCGGACTGAGGGCGACGCGTCCCGGTAGTGGGCGAGGGCCGCTCGCCCGGCTTGGTCGGGGCGCCGAGCGTTCACCAGGGTCACCATGACCCGCCGGTCAGCTCGCGAAAGCAGGTCAACCGCATTCCGTGGGCGTCCAGGGACCGTCGCGTCGCAATGTCGGTCAGCATGTCCAGTTCGATCTCCCAACGGTAGTTCCACCTGAACCGGGCCAGGTCCGGGTCGCCCGCTTCGCCCGGATGAACGTTGATCTCGGCGGTGTCCGCGCCTGCGACGGCGGCGAGCGCCGAGGCAAAGTATGCCGAGTCCATGCGCCCCGCTTCGTCGAGTCCGGCATACGCGCCCGTGCTGTGCAGTCCAGCGGCTTGCAGTCGTTTGGCGAGGCGGCCGGAGAGCGCGCGCACCGTCGTCCCGGTCGGCCCCTTGGCCCGGCTGGTCGGCAGGCGCACCCAGCGCACGCCCGAGGCCGCCGCCAGGTCGGCCACCACTGCGCCGAACGTCGGCCAGAGGTGAAGGTGCTGGTGGGTGTCGAGATGGGTGACCGCCAGCCCGGTCGCGCGGATGCGTTCCAGCTGCGCCCGCAGCTCACGGCGCACGTCGGCGACATCGATCCGACCCGCTGCGCTTCGGGCCAGGACGGCGCGGTAGGACCGTGGGAAGTGGCCGCGCCGGCCGACGAGGGTCGGCACCTCTCGTGCGCTGAGCAGTGGCGGGTCCTCGCCGACGATCGCCAGATGCGCCCCGACGTCGAGGGCCGGATGCTCGCGCAGCAGGGTGACCGCATGGTCGAACTCGCGCGCGACGGCGAGCAACGACGTCGAGGTCACGATGCCTTCGCGATGCGCCCGCATGACGGCGCGGTTGACGCCGCGGGTCAGGCCGAGGTCGTCGGCGTTGACGACGAACCGGGTGGCGCCGCCGCTCATGCCCCCTCGGCGTGGTCCAGCGACTTCAGCTCCCGCCGCAGGGAGCGCATCTCCTTGAGCATCGTGGCGATGACCGCGGGCGAGGAGAGCGTCGAGACGCCACGCGTTCGTGGGAAGTAGTCGACCCCGATCTGCACGATGTGAAACCCCATGCGCTGGGCCCGGATCAATAGCTCGGCGTCGATGAACGACCCCTGGCTCACCAGCTCGATCTGGTCGAGCATGCGGCGCCGGCACAGCTTGAAGGCGAAGTTGACATCACGAACCCGCGAGCGGAAGCCGAACTGGACCAGCCGGTTGTACCCCCAGGAGTACACCGCCCGTCGGGTGCCTTCACCCGTGCGGTCGAGTCGGTAAGCGCTCACCATGTCGGCGTCGTAGTGGCGCAGCACCCGGATCGCCCGGACGAGCTCGAGCATCTCGAAAGGCAGGTCGGCGTCGGTGTAGAGCACCACGTCGCCCTCCGCGGCCGCGAACCCGGTCTTGATGCTGCCGCCCAGCTTGCGGTTCTCCGGGTGGTGCACGACGCGCACGTGCCGGTCGGCGTGGGCGAACTCGTCGGCCAGCTGCGGGGTGGCGTCGGTCGAGGCGTCGTCGACGACGATGAGCTCGTAGTCCTTGATGTCCTCGGCCTCGACGAGCAGCTCGCAGACCTCTTTGGCGGCGACCAGGGCCCGGTGGATGTAGGCCTGCTCGTTCCACATGGGGAAGAAGATCGACAGCTTGGCGAAGCGTTCGGGCTCCAGGGGCGGAATCACGAGACTTCGACCCCCCGCGAGTACAGCGCGGCGGCAAACAGCACCCCGGCCGCGCACATCCCCAGGACTACGGGCCGCACCCATCGGGTATGCCGGGTGGTCGCCAGCCAGTCACCCGCGGCTGCCATCACCGGAAACGCGGCGAGCAGGTAACGGCCAGTGCCCATGAAGTCTTTCGTGCCAAGCAGGGGGATGGCGACGACGACGACACAGAAGGCCAGATAGCCCCAGCCGAACCGGCGGTAGACCCGCCGCAGCAGCAGAACCGCCAGCAGGCAAGCCAGGCCCTGCACGCCGAGGGTGATGGCCATCTGGTGGTTTCCATGGGCCAGCTGGCCGAGGAAGGCGATCTTGAACCAGGTGCGCGGCCCGGCCCCCTGGTCCCACCCGGGCGCGGACTCGGCTGTGACGAACGCGAGCGGGTCGCCGAAGCTCACCCACAGGTACATGCACCAGCCGACGAGGCCGATAAGCGAGACCAGGACGCCGACCTCGGGCCAGCGCAGCTGGCGGCTCGCCCGGGCCAGCTGCCCCAGCGTGACCCGGCGTGCCGTGGCCGAACCGGACGCGTCGGGCGGGCCGGGTTCGTGGCTCACCTGCTCGGCGCGCAGCTCGATGGCCCGGACGAGCAGCCCCACCGCGACCGCGATGCCGACCGGGCGCCCGGCGGTGGCCAGGGCACCGACCAGCCCCGCGAGCCAGAACTGCCGTCGCTCCAGCAACACGAACGAGGCGATGACCGTGAGCAGGAAGAGGGCGTCGGCATACATGGAGCCGTACAGAAAGAACGAGTACGGGTAGAGCAGCAGCAGGGCTACGGCGGTCTTGGCGCTGCGCGAGGGCAGGCGCTGGCTCACCCAGACGGCGAACAGAGCGATCGCTGCGGCGCCAGCGGCGATCGTGATGAGGGTGCCGGCCAGCTGGTAGTCCCCGATGACCGCGCCGACGCCGCGGACCAGCATCGGGTAGGTGGGAAAGAAGGCGACTGCGGACTGATGGCCCGGCGTGAAGGAGTACCCGATCGTCGCGATCCCGTAGTACCAGCCGGAGTCGAAGCGAAACCACCCGTCCAGCCACGGGGGGCCTTGCAGAAAACCCTCGGTGTTGGCCGGCCGGTTGTAGGCAAGAGTCACGACTATCCCGGCAAGCACGACCATCACCGCAAAACCACCCAGGGCCAGCGCCACGATGCGTTTTGAGGTGTCGGCTCCTTGGGCCGCGCCTGTTGTGGCTACTCTCGTCACACCGTCTCACCTCACGCTGAAGGTCACGTCACTATAACGGTGGGGCCGGTTCCGTTCTGGCGTTCCCGTGGCCGACACGAGTGCCGTCGCTCACGGAGGGAGGACTCGCAGTGACCTGGGCCCTGGCAGCCGTGCTGCTCTCGGCCGCCTGCGCCGGGACGGCGAACGTCCTGCAGGCTAGGGAGGCTCGCCGGTTCAAGACCGCGGTGCGCCTCAGCCCGGGTCTGATGGTCCGGCTGGTGCGGCTCGGTGGCTACCAGGTCGCCTTGGTCCTGCTCGCGACGGGAATGGCCCTGGCCCTCTATGCGTTGCGGGTGCTTCCGGTCTTCCTCGTCCAGGCCGGCCGGGCGGCCAGCCTTGGGGTGACGGCCGTGCTGTCGGTCGCGGTGCTCGGCACGCGGCCGCGTCGGTCCGAGCTGGCCGCGGTTGGCGTCATCGGCGCGGGCCTCGTGGCGCTGGCCGTCTCGACCGGTCCGTCACTTGCCGCCGAGGTCGCCGACGGGCCCCGATTGGCCTTGGTGGCGGCGGTCGTCGGCTTTGCGTTGCTGGCCGCGTGGGTGTCCCGAGCCGGCGTGGGCGCCGGGTCCGGCCTGGCCCTTGCCGTTCTCGCCGGACTGTCCTATGCCGTTCTGGCAGTGGGGGCACGCATCCTCCGCAGCCTGGCGCCACTGAGCGTCCTGACCGACCCGGCGGCCTATGCCATGGCCCTCGCCGGGTTGCTCGGGCTGCTGCTTTCGGCGACCGCCATGCAACGGGCATCCGCTGTGACGGTGACGGCAGCCACCGTCGGCACCGAGACCGTCGTCGCGGCGGCGCTCGGCCTGCTCCTGTGCGGCGACCGGCCGGCAGCCGGCGGCACGGCATACGCTCTTGTCGGTTTTGTGCTGGTCCTGGCCGGCGCGCTCTCCCTCGCGCGGTTCGGCGGTCCGATCGACGACCCGGTCGGTGGCCGATACTGAACGGGTGACGATGACGGACTCGCGACCTCGGCTCTCGCTGTCGGACCGGTTCACCATTGACGAGGGGCTCATCTACCTCACCGGCGTCCAGGCGCTGGTGCGGCTGCCCATCGTGCAGCGGCGCGCCGATCTGGCCCGGGGCGTCAACACAGCAACGTTCATCTCCGGCTACCCGGGGTCTCCGGTGGGCGGGTTCGACCTGGAGCTGCAACGTCGCAAGGCGCTGCTGGCCGAACACCACATCGTGCACACCATGGGAGTCAACGAGGAGATCGCGGCGACCTCCGTCATGGGCAGCCAGCTGGCCACGCAGCTGCCGGACCCCAGGTACGACGGAGTCGTCGGCATCTGGTACGGCAAAGCCAACGGCTTCGACCGGGGCCTGGACGCGATGCGCCAGGCCAACCTGTGCGGCACCAGCAGGGCGGGCGGGGCGGTGGCGGTCGTCGGCGACGACCCGACGGCCAAGTCGTCACCGACACCGGGCGCCACGGAGTTCCCCGCTGCCGCCGTCATGATGCCCATGCTGTACCCGGGCGACGTGCAGGAGGTCCTCGACCTGGGCGTCCACGCCGTCGCCCTCTCTCGCTGCTCGGGGTTGTGGACCGCCCTGAAGATGTCCACGAGCGTCGCCGACGGCTCAGGGTCCGCAACGGTCTCCCTGGGGCGGGTGACTCCGGCCATGGTGTCGGCCCAGCTCGATGGGCGCCCGTACCTGCACGTCCCCTCGACGCACTTCTACGGGGCCAAGGTGCTGCAGCTGGAACGCTCGATGGTCTACGCCCGTATGCCGGCCGCGCTGGAGTACGCGCGCGAGAACGACATCAACCGGATCACCCTGCGCGGCCCAGACGACCGTCTGGGCATCGTCGCGTCGGGCAAGACCTACTTCGACATGCGCCAGGCCTGCCGCGACCTCGGTCTGGACGAAGAGGATCTGCGCCGCCTCGGCGTGCGACTGCTGCAGCTGCGCATGCCCTACCCCCTCGAGGGACGCATCGTGCGGGAGTTCGCCGCGGGCCTGTCCGAGGTCCTCGTCCTGGAGGACAAGCGCCCCTTCGTCGAGCTCTTCGTCAAGGACGAGCTCTACGGGCTGGCCGAGAGGCCGCTCGTCCTGGGCAAGCTCGACCATGAGGGCCGCCCGCTCGTCCCGATCCACGCCGAGCTGGACACCGCCGGGATCGCCCGCCTGCTCGTGGAGCGGCTGCGCCGTTTCGAGCTGGTGCCCGAGGTCGAGCGGCATCTGGAACGGATGACGCGCCCCACGTCGCTGGAGCCACTCACCGTCACCCGCTCTCCCTACTTCTGCTCGGGCTGCCCGCACAGCTCCTCCGCCGCGAAGGTGCCCGAGGGTGCCGTGGTCGGGGCCGGCACCGGCTGCCATGTGCTGGCCGTCTTCATGCGCCCGGAGGAGGTCGGCAACATCCTCGGCATCACGGCCATGGGCAACGAAGGCGCGCAGTGGGTCGGCGCGTCGCCCTTCGTCGGGCTGCCGCACTTCATCCAGAACCTCGGCGACGGCACGTACGCCCACTCGGGCATCCTCGGGATCCGCTCGGCCATCGCCGCTGGGGTCAACATCACCTACAAGCTGCTCTACAACGGCCACGTCGCCATGACCGGGGCCCAGCCACCCATCGGCATCCGGGCCGTCCCGGACGTCGTGCAAGCGCTGCTCGCAGAAGGCGTCAAACAGGTCATCATCACGACCGAGGACGAGGCGCGGTATGCCGGTGCCGCGCTCCCTGCGGGGGTGCAGGTGTGGGACCGCAGCCGCATCCTGGAAGCACAGGAGGTCCTGCGGCGGGTCGATGGGGTGACCGTCATCGTCCACGACCAGGAGTGCGCCACCGAGCTGCGCCGCAAGCGCAAGCGCGGCCGGATCGAGGCGCCGAAGCGGCACGTCGTCATCAACGAGCGCGTCTGCGAAGGATGCGGCGACTGCGGGGTGAAGTCCAACTGCCTGTCGGTCCACCCGGTGCAGACCGAGTTCGGGCGCAAGACCCAGATCCACCAGCCGTCCTGCAACCAGGACTTCTCCTGCCTGGCTGGGAACTGCCCGTCGTTCCTCACGGTGGTGCCAGGCACCGACCGGCCCGAGCGAGCCACCGTCGGGCCGCTGAGTGCCGGGGAGCTGCCCGAGCCCCAGGTGCGCGTGCGAGCCGACGAGTTCGGCATGCGCATCATCGGCATCGGTGGCACGGGCGTCGTGACCGTCGCCCAGACGCTGGCCGTCGCCGCCCTGCTGGACGGCCGGCACATTCGCGGACTGGACCAGACCGGTCTGGCGCAGAAGGGCGGTCCGGTCATCTCGGACCTCAAGATCAGCACTCACCCACTGGAGCAGTCCAACCATCTGGCGGCTGCGGACTGCGACCTGCTGCTGGCCTGTGACCTGCTCGCCGGGGCCCAGGAGATCAACCTGGCGGTGCTCGACCCGCAGCGCACGATCGCGGTCGCTTCCACGGCGCGGGTGCCCACGGGCCAGATGGTCGTCGACACGACCCTGGCGTTCCCGCGCGAGCAGCAGCTGCTCTCACGGATCACTCGCTCGTGCCGGGCCGACGACAGCGTGAGCCTGGACGCCCAGGACGTCAGCGAGACGCTGTTCGGCACCGACCAGGTCGCCAACATTCTCCTGGTCGGCGCCGCCTACCAGGCCGGCGCCCTCCCCGTGACCTCGGAGTCGCTCGAGCAGGCCATCGAGCTGAACGGGGTCGCGGTCGAGGCGAACCTGCAGGCCTTCCGCCGCGGGCGCCAGTTCGTCGCCGACCCGCAAGGGCTGCAGGCGGCGCTCACTCGGCTCTCGCCCCGGGCCCCGCGTCCGGAGCTACCTGGCCGGCTGCGGCCGGTTGCGGCGACGGTGCGCACCCAGCCCGGCTCGCAGCTCGAGCATCTGGTGCAGGTGCGGGTCGGCGAGCTCACGGCATACCAGAACCGCGCCTACGCCAAGCGGTATGCCGCGTGGGTGGAGCGAGTGCGCGCCCGCGAAGCGACGGTGACCTCCGGGGAGGCACTCGCGCAAGCGGTCGCGGCAAACCTGTTCAAGCTGATGGCCTACAAGGACGAGTACGAGGTCGCGCGGCTGCACCTGGACGAGGAGACCTCCGAACGGGTCAGGACCCAGTTCGGCAGCGACGCGCGGGTGCGGGTGCTGCTGCATCCGCCGGTGCTCAAGGCCCTGGGGATGCAGGGCAAGATCGCCATTCCGGGTCGGGCAAGCACAGCGATGTTCCGCGCCCTCGCGCCGATGAAGCGCCTGCGAGGCACTGCCCTGGACCCGTTCGGGCGCGACCACGTGCGGGTCGTGGAACGCGAGCTCATCGATGAGTACGAACGAGTGCTCGAGGAGATTGTCGATAGCCTGACCGAGCAGAACCATGAGGTCGCCGTTCGCCTGGCGGGTCTGCCGGACGGGGTGCGCGGCTACGACGAGGTCAAGCTGCGCAATGTGCAGGCCTACCGGGAGCAGCTCGCGCTCCTTCGGGCACAGCTAGGCGGGAGCCGGTCGGCGGCGCCCGCCCATCAGGAGGTCTGAGATGGCACGCCGCAAGCGCACCAAGGCTGGTCCCGGTCGGCCGGGGGGCTCCCACCCGGAGAACACCACGGCATACCCCCAGCTGGAAGGCCACCTGGAGCCCAACACCGCGGCCCTCATGGATGGGGCCCCACCTGGCGGCATGAGCGGCCGGACGGGACCCGACCCTGATCCGAGGCAGATCCAAGGCCAGCAAGGGCCGTCTGAGGCCGATACCAAGCACCTGCCCGGGTAGCCCCTAGCTGCTCCAGGGCGCCCGTTGGTCCAGCCGCATGGTGGCCAGAGCCCAGATCACCAGCACATCCAGCGCGATGATGACGATGCCCCACAGCGGGTAGTAAGGCAGCCAGACGAAGTTCAAGAGCGCTTGGATGCCGGCCAGCACGATGCCCAGCGTGCGGGCCACCACGTTGCCGGTGAGGACGAAGTAGCCGGCAACACCGACGACGATCCCGAAGATGAGGTGGATCCACCCCCAGGTCGTCGCGTTGAAGGTGAGGAAGAAGTTCGGGGTGGACACATAGAAGTTTCGCCCGTCGATGATGGCCACCAGGCCGGCGAAGAACTGGAACAGGCCGACGATCATCATCATCGCTGCGGCGAAGACGCTGGTCCAGGCGGCCACCGTCTTGGACGAGGTCTCGGTGCTCATGCGTGTCTCCTGGTTGGGCGGGTTCATGCACCGCCAGTTTTTGCCGAATCCGCAGGGGGCTCGTCATCCGTCAAGGGTGAGTTTCGCTCGCGTGGGTAATCACATGGTGACAGTCCACACACCCTCGACGCGGGGAGGTGAGCGGCTGCGCGTCGTCCGTCTTGGGTGAGGCGAACGGAGCCATCCCTAGGCACTGTGGACGGGGAAGGAGGGCGCTGATGCTTTATCACATCCGGGTGGCCGGTGGGGTCCCGATGGGCGCCATACGCGACTACGCCGACGTGGTGGTCGTGGCCTCGGGTACGACGAACGTCATCTCGTGCCGGCTGCTGGACTCAGCGGCCCTCACCGGGCTCATCGCCTACCTCACCGGCCTGGGCTGCCGCATCCTCGACCTGCACGTCATCGAGGAAGCGCCGTCCGACACAAGGTAAGCCGAGCGCTGGAATTGTCAACGTCCGCTTTGCCCGGCGAATCGGAGCTTCTTCCTGCACACTGCACAGGTGCGATACATCGACACGGGATCCCGAGATCCTGACCAAGCGCTTGGAACGTGGTTGGCGGAGACACTGCATCCCGCCACCTCCATCGCCGCCATAAGAGTGCAAACAGGATTCTTCGGGTCCGGCGC
>JBIOUP010000069.1:0-4995 GCA_044867305.1 Dermatophilaceae bacterium | reverse complement strand
CCGGCTTGAGCATGCCCTTGAGCGCTGCCTCGATCTCCTCGATCGCCTGGTAGATGACCGAGTAGTAGCGGATCTCGATGCCTTCGCGGTCGGCCACCTCGGCGTTCTGGCCCTCGGCCCGCACGTTGAAGCCGATGATGACCGCGTTGGAGGCCATCGCGAGGTTGATGTTGTTCAACGTGATCGCGCCGACGCCACGGTCGATGATCCGCAGATCGACACCTTCGCCGACGTCAATCTGCAGCAGGGCGTCTTCGAGAGCCTCGACCGAACCGGACACGTCGCCCTTGAGGATGAGGTTGAGGGTCTCGACCTTGCCGGCCGCCAGCGCCTCGTTGAGGTCCTCGAGGCTGATCCGCTTGCGTGCCTTGGCCAGCGAAGCCTGCCGGTCGGCCGCCTCGCGCTTCTCCGCGATCTGCCGAGCCGTCCGGTCGTCCGGCGCCACCACGAAGGTGTCACCGGCCCGAGGCACCGAAGACAGGCCCAGCACTTGGACCGGCCGCGACGGGGTGGCCTCGGTGAGGTGGGTGCCCGCCTCGTCGAGCATGGCGCGCACCCGGCCGTGGGCGGAACCCGCCACGATCGCGTCACCGACGTGCAACGTGCCCTGCTGGACCAGCACGGTCGCCGTGGCACCCCGACCGCGGTCGAGGTTGGCCTCGATGGCTACGCCACGAGCGTCCGTGTGCGGGTTGGCGCGCAGGTCCAGTGCAGCATCCGCGGTGAGCAGGACCGCCTCGAGCAGCCCGTCGATGTTGATCTTCTCCCGCGCAGAGACGTCGACGAACATCGTTTCTCCGCCGTACTCCTCGGCGACGAGGTTGTACTCGGTGAGCTGCTGGCGGATCTTGTCGGGGTTCGCACCCTCCTTGTCGATCTTGTTCACCGCCACGACGATCGGCACATCAGCCGCTTGGGCATGGTTGAGCGCCTCGATCGTCTGAGGCATGACCCCGTCGTCGGCCGCCACCACGAGGATGGCGATGTCGGTGACCTTGGCGCCACGGGCTCGCATGGCGGTGAACGCCTCGTGCCCTGGGGTGTCGATGAAGGTGATCGCGCGCTCGACGCCCTCGTGCTCGGTAGTGATCTGGTAGGCACCGATGTGCTGGGTGATGCCGCCGGCCTCGGTGGCGATGACGTTGGCCGAGCGGATCGCGTCGAGCAGCTTGGTCTTGCCGTGGTCGACGTGACCCATGACGGTGACGACCGGAGGACGGGGCTCCAGCTCGTCCTCGTCCTGGTCGAACTCCTCGTCGAGGTCGATGTTGAAGGAGGCAAACAGCTCCTTCTCTTCATCCTCGGGGGAGACGACCTGCACGTCGTAGCCGAGCTCGGCGCCGAGCAGCTTGAAGGTGTCCTCATCGAGCGACTGGGTGGCCGTGGCCATCTCGCCGAGGTGGAACAGCACAGTGACCAGCGACGCCGGGTTGGCATTGATCTTGTCCGCGAAGTCGGTCAAGGACGAACCCCGGCGCACCCGCACCACGGTGGTGCCGTCGCCACGCGGGACGGTCACGCCACCGATCGTGGGCGCCTGCATCTGCTCGAACTCCTGACGCTTGGCCCGCTTGGACTTGCGTCCCCGGACCGGCCGGCCGCCGCCACGCCCGAAGGCGCCCTGGGTGCCGCCGCGGCCGCCCGGGCCACCGGGTCGACCCCCGAAGCCGCCACCGCCACCGCCTGGACCGCCGGGCCGCCCGTAGCCGGGTGCGCCGGGGCGCCCGCCGGCTCCGGGCCGGGCGCCAGCGCCGGGGCGCGCACCGGGTCGGCCGATGGCTGCCCGGTCGGGCATCATCCCGGGGTTCGGGCGCAGTCCGCCGGGCCGAGGGCCGCCGGGTCCTGCCGCGCCGGGGCGTGGCCCGCCCGGCCCCGCCGCACCGGGCCGGGACTGGGGACGCGGCATACCTTGGCTCGGGGCGAAGGGGTTGTTGCCCGGCCGTGGCGCGCTTTCGCGGGCGGCCGGGGCGCGACCCATGCCCTGGCTCGGCGCGAAGGGGTTGTTACCCGGCCGCGGCTGGCCCGGACGCGGTGCTGGCCGCGCTGGAGCGCCGTCGGTGCGAGGGGCCCCGTCGGGTGCCGAAGGACGCGGTCCGGGGGCCGGACTCGGCCGGGTCGGTGCCGCCGGTGCCGTCGGCGCAGTCGGCGCCGTCGGCGCCGTCGGCGCAGCAGACGCGGCAGACGCTGCCGCCGCTGCCGGTCGGGCCGGCGCCGGCTGGGCCGGCGCGCCCGTCGCTGGTGCCGCCGCCGCGGCGGGTGCCACCGGCGCAGCAGGGGACGGCGCTTCAACGGGTGCGACGGGCGCCGCGGCGGGCCGCGCCGGAGCGGGAGCTGGCGCGCTCTTGGCCGCAGCGGTCTTGGTCGTCGCGGTCTTGGTCGTCGCCGTCTTGGTCGTCGTGGCGCCCGCGGCAGCACCGGTGGCCACGCTCGGCGGCGGGGTCGAGGCGGGTGCCGCGCTCGCCCATGTCTCGCGAATCTTGCGTACGACAGGGGGTTCGATGGTCGAGGACGCCGACCGCACGAACTCGCCCTGCTCCTTCAGGTGGGCAAGCAACGCCTTGCTCTCCACCCCGAGCTCCTTTGCGAGCTCGTATACCCGGACCTTGGCCACGCTTCTCCTTGTCTTGGTCCGGGCGATGCGAAGGTCGCTGCCTTCGCGCACGGACCACTAGTGGGCTTTGCTCATCGCTGAGTTCTCATCGGGTGCTCATCAGCGTCTGACCCGCCTTCTGGTCGTGTTCTAGGACTTGCCTGGGTGCTCGCCGGCGAGGGTCTCGAGGTATGCCGTGACCGCACTGACGTCCGCGCCCCCTGCTAGTCGCAGGGCTCGCCCGAACGCCCGTCGCCGGACGGCGTTCTCGAGGCACTGGGAGCTGGGGTGCAGCCATGCGCCACGCCCCGGCATCCGATGCCGCGGGTCCGCCACGAGTCGGGTCGTGCCCGCCTCGTCCGTCACCGCGACCACTCGCACGAGAACCGACCAGCTATCCTTGCGCCGGCAGCCGATGCAGGTACGGATCGGCTCGCGCCCACCCGAGTTGCTCGCATCCGTCGCCCGGAGTCCAGTCCGGTCGGTCGCCATTATTCTACCCCGTCCCAGCCAGGTGGCGCCCCCTAGACCCGCCTCGGACCTTCGGGGACCCGCTGCGGTGCGGTAGCGCCGGGCGTATCGGGGTGGATGTCGATGCGCCACCCGGTGAGCTTGGCCGCGAGGCGGGCGTTTTGCCCCTCCTTGCCGATCGCGAGGGACAGTTGGTAGTCGGGCACGACCACGCGGGCTTTGCGCAGGTCGGGGTCGACCACGTGCACGGACTGGACCCGGGCAGGCGAGAGGGCCGCCGCGACGAACTGGCGTGGGTCGTCGGAGTAGTCGACGATGTCGATCTTCTCGCCGTGCAGCTCGGTCATCACCGCTCGGACCCTGGCCCCCATCGGCCCGATGCAGGCACCCTTGGCGTTCACGCCAGGCAGCGTCGCGCGGACCGCGATCTTGGTGCGATGCCCGGCCTCCCGGGCCAGCGCCGCGATCTCCACGCTGCCGTCAGCGATCTCGGGGACCTCGAGCTTGAACAAGGTCTTGACCAGGTTCGGATGAGTTCGCGACAGGCCGATCTGGGGGCCCTTGGGACCACGCTTGACGCTGACGACGTAACAGCGCAGCCGCTCGCCGTGGCGGTAGACCTCGCCTGGCACCTGCTCGGCGGCCGGCAGCAGCCCCTCGACCGACCCGAAGTCGACCAGGACGTTGCGTGGGTCGGCGCTTTGCTGGATGACCCCGGACACGATGTCGCCCTCGCGCCCGCGGAAGTCGCCGAGGATCGCCTCGTCCTCCAGGTCGCGCAGCCGCTGGACGATGACCTGGCGGGCCGTGGAGGCGGCGACGCGACCGAACCCCGCCGGCGTGTCGTCGAACTCGGGCCCGGGCTCGGCGCGCTCCGGGGGCTCTCCTTCGGCGCCCGGCAGCAGCTCGCCCTCTTCGCGGGCCCAGACCGTGACGTGACCGCTCTTGCGATCCAGCTCGACCCGGGCGTTCTTGTACGCGCCTGGCGAGCGGTGGTAGGCCACCAGCATCGCCGTCTCGATGGCTGGGATGAGGACGTCCAGGCTGACGTCGCGTTCGCGTTCGAGCGCGCGCAGGGCCGTCAGGTCGATGTCCATCAGCCGGTCGCCTCCGCGCTCTCCTTGTCGCCGGCGACCTGCCCGAACTCGACCTGGACACGAGCCAACCGGACCCGGCTGACCGGCATACGAACCGGACCGCTTGCCGTGTCCAGGAGCAGCTCGTCGGCCGAGACGGCGTGGATGCGCCCGGTGAGCTGCGCGTCGTCGGCGGTGTGGAGCACGACCAGGCGCCCGACGTTGCGGCGCAGGTGGCGCGGCAGGGTCAGAGGGCGGTCCAGGCCTGGCGAGGAAACCTCCAAGACGTACGGTCCGGGACCGACCACATCGGCCGAGTCGCCTCCGGTATCCAGCGCCGCCTCGATGACCCGGGTGGCCTCGGCGACCTCGTCCAGGCTCAGCGGGGCGACCGGCGTGGTGTCGTCGGGCAGGGCGAGGGCGGCGAGGTCACGGTCGACGGCGATGCGCACCACGCGTCGCTTGCCCGCGCGTGAGACGGCGAGGTCCTCGACGAGCAGCCCCAGGCTGGCCAGCGGGCTCTCGATCGCACCACGGATCGGCTCGGTGGCCACGCCCGCTCACCTCCTGCTCTTTTCTCGAATCGGCCGGAACGCCCTGGATCGTCCCGACGCCCTCACCACTGTAGCCGCGCCGCTGACCAGCGGCGCGGACGCGCAACGGTGCGGCCACGCGGGCACAACGCGCAGGCAACGGGTATGCCGCATGCCATCATCGAGGCGTGCCTGCCCGATTGCCGCCCGGCGCGCAACCTCGTGCCCTGACGCGTCGGGCGATCATGCGCGTCGGCCTGGGCGGGGCCACGGTGGCCGCCGCGACGCTGCTCGGCGGGTGCGCGGTTCGGTTGGAGGACGACGC
>JBIOUP010000068.1:0-8244 GCA_044867305.1 Dermatophilaceae bacterium | reverse complement strand
CGCTTTCGTCCACCGCTGGCTCAGTACCCCTGTTCCGGGTCGACGAGGTTGCTCATCGGCGCTGCATCGAGGAACGCCCGCAGGTTCGCACAGAACTGCTCGGCGATCCGCCGCTCTTCCAGGACATCCAGGGCCGCGGTGTGCGGGCTGATGAGGACGTTGGGCAGGTCCCACAGCGGCGAGTCATCGGGCAGCGGCTCGACCGCGAAGACGTCGAGCGCGGCGAAGCCGACCTGCCCGGTCTTGAGCGCGTCGACCAGGGCCGGCTCGTCGATGACGGTCCCGCGGCCGACGTTCACCACCGTCACGCCTCGTTTCGTGCGCGCCAGCAGCGCCGCGTCCAGCAAGCCCTCGGTATGCCGGGTGCCCGGCAGCGTGACCACGATGTGGTCGGCCTCGCCGATGACGTCAGCCAGAACGCTCAGCGGATGGACCGTTACCCCTTCCAGCGGTCCAGCCGTCCGCTTCACGCCCAGGACCCGCATGCCGAGCGCCCCGCAGAGCCGCGCCACCTGCTGGCCGATGCCGCCGAGCCCGAGGACGAGCACCGTGCTGTCCGCGATCGGCCGGGAGACGACGCGCTCGGGCCACTCGTGAGCCTGCTGGCCGGCATACAGCCTGGGCAGCTCCTTGGCACCGGCGAAGATGCCGAAGAGCGCCCACTCGGCCAACGGCAGCCCGTGCACGCCCGCCGAGGTCGTGAACCGGACCCTGGACAGCTCTTCGGGGGTCAGGTTGGCGGCCAGGACCTGGCTGCCGCCGCCGGCGGCCATGGTCTGCACCCAGCGCAGTCGCGGGTTGGCCCGGACCACCTCGGCAAGCCGGGCCGGACTCGTGTCCGGTATGCCGTAGAGCACGTCGGCCGACTCGAGCAGCTCCGTGAAGCGGGCTTCCTGCTCGGCGTTGCGGCGGAACTGTGGATCGCCGGAGTGGTCACCCGGGAAGCGCATCGGCGCCAGCAGGTCGTGCTCGACGGCGACGTCGACCCGAGGGTCGACGTCGCGGATTCGAGCACACAGCTCGGGGGACAGAGCATTGGCGATGACGACGCGCACGCGCTCGTCAGGGGGTACTGCGCTCATGCCGCGTCGTTCAGCGAGTTGAGGTCGCGGCCGGCCGGCTCAGGCGTGACGAACGTCGTGGCGAACGTGATGGCGCACAGCACCAGCGAGTACAGGCTGATGACCCACCAGGAGTTGTTGCTCCAGGCCAGGAACACCGCGCCGAGCAGCGGCGCGATCCCGCCGGCGATGACTGCCGACAGCTCGCGCGCCATGGCCACGCCGGTGTACCGGTGGGCATTGCCGAACAGCTCGGGGAGCAGGGCGCACTGCGGGCCGAGCATGGCCTGCACACCGATCCCGATGCCGACCGCCATGACGAACAGCACCAGCCAGACCTGGCCCAGCGTGAGCAGGTAGAACGCCGGGAAGGCGAACAGGCCCAGGAACAGCGCACCGTACCGGTAGACCCGCACCCGACCGAACCGGTCCGACAAGGCCCCGAAGAGCACGACCGTGAAGACCGAGACGAGGGCGGCGACGACCGCGCCCTGGGTGCCGATAGTTGACTTGGCGTCTTTGTAGACCGCGAGGCTGCTGACGAAGGCGAGCAGCAGAGCAGAGTAGATGGAGGAGTTGCCGTTCTCGGCCATCCGCAGCCCGATCCCGACGAGGATGTTGCGCTTGGAGGTGTTGAGGGACTGACCGAGCGTCTGCTTGGCGGTTTGCGCCTGGTGCTCGCTGAACTCCTCGAACGTAGGCGACTCCTTGAGCTTCATCCGGATGAGGACCGCGACGAGGATGAGCAGGAAGCCCAGCAGGAACGGGATGCGCCAGAGGAAGGACTGGGTGAGGTCGGCCTGCATGGTCTGCAGCAGCACGAAGGTGCCCGCGCCGAGCAAGGTGCCCACCTGGATGCCGACGAAGGGCAGGGCGGCGAAGTAGCCACGGCGCTTCGGGGGAGCGAACTCGGATATCAGGACCGTCGCCCCGGCCTGCTCGGCTCCCGCCCCGAGCCCTTGCAGGATGCGCAGGAGAACGAGCAACACCGCTGCCCAGATCCCGACCTGCGCATAGGTGGGCAGCAGGCCGATGAGCATGCTCGAGCCGCCCATCAGGGCGATGGTGACGATGAGGATGGTCTTACGCCCGAGCGTGTCACCCAGGCGACCGAAGATCAGCCCGCCGATCGGCCGGGCAGCGAACCCGACGGCATACGTGCCGAAAGCGGCGATGGTGCCGCCCGCGGTCCCAAGGGGCTCGAAGAACAGCTTGCCGAAGATCAGCGCGCTGGCCAGGCCGTAGATATAGAAGTCGTAGTACTCCAGCGCCGAACCCACGGACGAAGCCAGTGTCGCCCGACGCAGCTGTACCGCGTCGACATGGTGTTCCGTGAGGGCCTGCTCGGGGATGGTCATGGTCGCCTCCGTCTGAGGGCCGCATCATCGCGGCCACCTGGTCCCAGTGTGGCCGATAGAGTGAACGGAGTTCAATAGAGAAGACACTCCACGATGGGTGTGATCTACATCATATGACTTGCATGGGATTGCCCAGCGAGTCGGCGACCTCGCGTAGCGCATGGACCAGGCGCGCCTCAGCGGTCGAGGAGTACGTGGAGCGGTGCTGGGTCACGCTGACCGCCATGACCGCACTGCGCATCCCGCGCGAGGGCACGACGTAGGCCAGCTCGACGACGTCCTGGGCGGTTTCCTCGTCGTCGAGCGCGTAGCCACGCCGGCGCGTGACCGCGAGGTCGTCGAGCAGCGCGTCAATGGGGGCATGCGACCGAGCGGTGAGGCGGGGCAACGAGGTTCGGCTGTGGTAGAGGTCGCGGACCTCGTGGTCGTCGAACTGAGCCAGCATGACCTTGCCAGCGGCACTCGTCGATGCGGGCACCCGATCGCCGATGTTCGTCGTCAGCCGGACCGGCGGGTGCCCCTCATAGCGTCCCAGGCAGATCGCGTCGACGCCGCCGAGCGCCCACAGCCGCACCGTCTCACCCGCCAGCGTCTGCGACCCCGCGCACGCGGCGTAGAACTCCCGGACCCGGTCCATGCGCGACAGGTACACCCCGCCGAGCTCGACGAGGCGCCGCCCGAGCGAGTACCCGTGATCGTCGCGGATGAGCAAGCCGCCCATCTCCAGGGCGGTGCAGATGGAGGCCGTGGACGACTTGGGCACGCCGATCGCCCTGCTGATGTCGCTGAGGCTCAGGTAGGTGGCCTCGCTCGCGGCAAGCGCGTCCAGGACAGCGACCGCGCGGACGACGGCGGGGGCGCTACCGGGCGGCGTGGCGTCGCGTCCGGTTCTGGCAGGGGACATGCCCCCAGCCTAGGCAGCGCAGTCGCCATGCTCCGGTATGCCGGTCGGCCCGCCCCGCATGGCTAGGCGCCCGAGACCGCACGAGTCCGGGCGCCGTGGCCGAGTGCGCTTGTGCGTCAGCCCTTGGGGCCACCAGCGGCGTAGATGACCTGGCCGCTGACGAAGCCGGACTCCTCGCCCACCAAGAAGGAGGTCAGTGCCGCGATGTCCTCGGGCTGCCCGATGCGGGCCACCGGAATCTCCTTGGCGGCCCCCGCGGCGACCTCCTCGAAGGGCACCTTCATGCTGTCGGCCATCGCCATGGTCATCTCGGTCTGGATGAACCCCGGAGCAATGCAGTTGACCGTGACCCCGAACTTGCCCAGCTCGATCGCCGCGGTCTTGGTGAAGCCCTGCATGCCGGCCTTGGCCGCCGAGTAGTTGGCCTGGCCACGGTTGCCGAGCGCCGAGATCGAGGACAGGTTGACGATGCGGCCCCACTTCGCGTCGGTCATGTACTTCTGGCAGGCCTTCGTCATGAGGAAGGCACCGCGCAGGTGCACCGCGAGGACGGCGTCCCAGGCCTCGGGCGTCATCTTGAACAGCATCGCGTCGCGGGTGATCCCGGCGTTGTTGACCAGGATGGTCGGCGGGCCGAGCGTCTCGGCGATGCGGGCGACGGCCGCCTCGACTGCGGCCGGGTCAGACACGTCGACGCCGACGGCGAGGGCCTTGCCGCCAGCGTCCTCAATGGCCGACACGGTTGTCGCACAAGAGCCCTCGTCCAGGTCCAGGACGGCGACGGCGTGTCCGTCGGCCGCCATGCGCTTGGCGATCCCGGCTCCAATGCCGCGCGCTGCTCCGGTGACGACGGCGGTTCGGGGGGTAGTGCTCACTTGCGGACTCCTTCGTCGGTTCTGACTGGGTCGAACTCCGGTGGTCGGTGGCAAAGCCTGTCGGCTTGGGGAACCGAGCTGGACGGCATACCCGTGCCGAGAGGCGAGCCTAGCGGTGCCGCCCTCGCTCGTGGCAGGTGCGGTCTCATTCCTCTTTGAGGCGCAGCATGCCTTCCTGGGCCAGGGTGACCGCGTGCCGACCGTCGCGGGCGAACATCCGCCCCACCGAGAGCCCGCGGCCTCCCGACGCCGAGGGTGACCACTGGGTGTAGAGGATCCAGTCGTCGGCGCGCACCCGGCGGTGGAACCACATCGCGTGGTCCAGGCTGGCCGGACGCAGCCGATGGTCCATCCAGACCAGGCCGTGGCGGCGCAGCACCGGCTCGAGGATGGAGAAGTCCGACGCGTAGGCGATCACCGCGGCATGCACGAGCGGGTCGTCGGGCAGCGGTCCCGACGTGCGCAGCCAGAGCGACTGGGTTGCCTGGCGTTCCGGTGCCGGCTCGAGATAGAGGTTGCCCTCGACGTGGCGGATGTCGATGGCCCGAGGGCGCGAGAGGAAGTCGCGAGAAGGGTGCTCGATGTCGGCCATCTGCTCGGCGATGGTCGGCATCTGGTCGGGGTCGGGCGCGTCGGGCATCGGCTCGGCGTGCTCGAGTCCGGCGGCCTCCGTCTGGAATGAAGCCATCATCGACAGCAGCACCTGGCCGCGCTGCATTGCCTGAACCCGCCGGGTCGAGAACGAGCCTCCGTCGCGCACCTGCTCGACGGCGAAGCGGATGGGGCGGGTGTCGTCACCGGGCCGCACGAAGTACGCATGCAGCGAGTGCAGGTGGCGCGGCGGCCCCTCGACCATGGCGACCGTTCGGCCGGCGGCAATGACCGACTGGGCGAGCACTTGGCCGCCGAACACCCGGCCGCGGTAGAAGTGGCTGCGCCCGACGAACACCAGCGGTGTCTCGTCGTGGAGGTCGCCTTCCAGCTCTCCGGGCGCGGCTTCGGTGTGCACGTGCGCCTCACCGAGCAGCTTGATGTCCAGGACGTCCAGCAGGTCAGCCATCGGGTCGGCGGGGTACCGGTCGCTCACGGGCGCGAGCGTATCGGGCCGTACTCCCCGTACTCCCCGCCCCCACGACAACTCCACGAGTTTGCATCCACTCCATGACGCATCGTGGAGCGAGCACAAAGTCATGGAGTGTGCGCCGGCCTCACCGGCGCGACGGCCGCCGCCTGGCCCTGAAACGAGGGCGGCATCCTGCGAGGATGGCAGGCATGTCCGATGTCACCCGCGTCCTCGTGCCGCTGCGCTGGTCGGACATGGACGCCTTCGCGCACGTCAACAACGTCTCCTTCCTGCGGTTGCTCGAGGACGCGCGCGTGCTGTCCTTGGCGCAGTGGTTTGGGGAGGGGATGAGCGTCGTCGACCACAATGTGCTCGTCGCGCGGCATGAGATCGAGTACCACAGTCCGCTGGAGTACCGCCACGACCCGGTCGCCATCGACATCTGGGTGACCCGCGTCGGGGGCGCCGGTTACGACCTCGGCTACATCGTCACGGACCCGCCCGAGGTGGGTGAGCAGCGGTATGCCGTCGCCGCGACGACCATGGCCTGCTACGACTTCGAGACCGAGGGCCCGCGGCGGATGACCCCCCACGAGCGCGAGGCGCTCATCCCGTTGATCGGACCGGCAGCTCCGTTCCGACGGCGTCGATGACGCGTCTGGTCTTCCCCGACGAGCTGGGCTATGCCGACCTCGTGTCGTTCCTCGCCCGTGCGCGCGGGGCCAACTCAGGTGGCGCGGTGCGCTTGCACGCGCACGGCAGCATGCTCGCCGCGTATGCCGAGGTGCTGCCCGGCCAGGCGCTGTTCGCCGAGGGCGCCGTCGTCGGAGTGCGCGGCATGACTCTGGCCGAACCGACCGAGCTGGATGTCGTTGTCCCCTCGGCCGCGTTGGCCGAGAGGTTCGCTCGAAACCCGCATGGCCCGGTCCTCTCGGTGCCGCCGACAGCCGTCCAAGCCCCTTGGGCCGGTGCGCTGCCCAACCCGGGTGACCGGTGGGAGCTCGCCGGGCACGTGCCCACGCACGCCCTCGACGACGCTGCGCTCCTCGCGGCGCGCAACCGCGTCTGGGCAGCTTCCACCCCCACCGATCCCGCCGTGCCGGCGGGAGCCGCCTTCGCCTGCCGGGTGCTGGGCTTCCTCGCGCCAGGGGAGGTCGTGCAGGTCTACCGGCTCGGCCGGTGGTGCCGCATCCGGACCGCCCGTGGTTACGTGCTCGCCCGCTGAGCACATCGAGTACCGGTGACGATGCCCGTTGCCGCAACTGCGCCGAGCACCAACCAGATTGCCACGTACCCGATCTCACCTCGCTCGGCAAGGCTGGCATAGAGGGCAGTGGCGGTCGCGATGCCGGTCACCGACCCCAAGACGTCAGCCAGCAGCAGCGCCGCAGAGGCCCGGCCGTGCTCTTCCTGCGGCGCCAGGTCGAGGACGAGTACCGAGAGCGTCGTCGACCCGATGCCCATGCCCAGACCAAGCGGGACCATGACGACGCAGACCGTCCAGGTCGGCAGGCCGCCCGCCGAGAGCGTCACCAGGCCGAGGCACGCCACAACCAGAAGCGCGGCACCGACCGAAACCAGCCGGCTGCGCAGGGCAGCTCGGCTGCCCCGGACCCGGCCCTGTACCCACGCACCGGCGCTCCAGCCGAGCGAGGCAACGGCAATGACCACTCCCGCGGCCGCAAGGCTCACGCCGCGCTCGCTGACCAGCAGAAGCGGGACGAAGGCGATCGACCCGTTGAACGCGGCGTTCAGCACGCCGCGGGACAGCACCACGGACGGCAGCCCTCGGCGGCTGGCCAGCACCCCCTCCGGCAGCAGGCGTGGCGCCCCCAGCGCCAGCCCGACCAGGCCGGCCACGGCGACAACCGTCATCGGTGAAGGCAGCGGTGCCTGCTCGTGGATCGCCAGCTGCACCGCCCCACACGACACCGCGACGAGCAGGCCCAGGCGGGCCAGGCGCCGGTGCTCGGGCCGATCCAGGTCCGGCATCCCAGACTCCTGCTCCGCGCTGAACGCGCCCCGGCGGGCGACCACCAGACTCAAGGCCACAAGCGCAGGCCCGACCACCACCGCGAACACCAGGCGCCACGACCACACGGCGGCCAGCCAGCCCGCCAGCGGCGCCCCGACGATCGAGGGCAGCACCCAGGCGGCCGAGATCCACGTGAACACCCGAGGGCGCAGCACGGCCGGATACGCGCGCCCGATAGCGACGTACTCGGCCACCGTGACCAGCCCGCCGCCGAGCCCCGTGACCACTCGTGCGCCGAGCAGCACCTGGAACGACGGAGCGAGCGCGCACGCAGCCGAGCCGGCAGCGAACAGCAGCTGCCCGGCATACAAGGGTGGCAGGGGCCCGGCGCTGTCGCCCCAGCTGCCGGCGATGACGATTCCGACGAGCATCGCGGTCATCATCGAGGAGAAGGCCAGGCCGTACGAGCCCGCCGCGGCCAGCTCCGCGGCAGCCTGCGGCATCGCCGTCGCCACCGCCATGTTCTCGAAGGCGACCATCGTCGTGATGAGCACCAGCGCCAGGGTGACGAGGCGGTATGCCGGTGCCATCGGCCCCGCGGTCCGGCTCGTCGGGGCGGGCTGGCTCACGAGTCGAGGCTAGCCGCGTCGGAGCGTGCCGTTGCTGGGGCCATCGGGGTCTGCGAGGCTGTCGCCATGCCGACCGCGTTGCACGCCTTGCTCTACGCCGACGACGCGACCGCGGCCCGTGCCTTCTTTCGTGACGTGCTGCAACTCGAGCACGTCGACGCCGGCGGCGACTGGCTCATTTTCCGGACCGGGCCATCCGAGCTGGGGGTGCACCCCGCACGGCAGGAGCACGGCGGGCAGACGTGGACCGCGGACCATCCGGTCGACGTCTCCTTGATGTGCGACGACATCGAGGCGGAGACGGCCAGGCTGCGCGAGCGGGGCGTCGAGTTCACCCGGGAGGTGCGCGACGAGGGTTGGGGCCTGACCACGATGCTCA